>JADINF010000153.1 GCA_017694145.1 Candidatus Stercoripulliclostridium pullicola | reverse complement strand
CATTGAAGAGGCGCAACGGAAAATAGCGGAGGATATTCTGAGCGAATGGTTTGATACCTCCGAAAATGCCGTCGAGGAGAGAAAAACGTTTCTGAAAACGGATCGTGAATCGATCACAGGCAAAGATACACATAAATCTACATTCGGCGATTGGGTGAATACGAGAGGAATTATCGAAGCTTTTGTCGAGAACAAGTATAGAGAAAGCAATCGGGCAATCTATCGGGAGTTTTTGAAGGCGGCATATAACAAAAATTCGTCCGAGGAACTTAAGGATACAGAAGGTTACGCGCCGTTTGCGTACATGAACTTTTTTCAGAAGCCTGCCCGCAATATGGGAACGGAACCCGACGATTGCTCATGTGAAATTGTCGCGCAAGTCATCGAAAAATTGCGGCCGAAATATATCATCGTTACTTCAGCAATCGCAGGCAGACAAATTCGGGAGCGTTTGTCGGGTTCCGTTCCCGATTGTGAGATTCAATATTATCCCCACCCTTCAGCATTCAGATACTGGAAAAAGAGGACGGCGGAGCTTAGAAATTTTTTTGCCGAATTGCAAAAAAAGGGCGTTTTTTGATTGATTCCGTTACCTAAGCGCGCGTAGGCTATGGCATGTTACAGAAAGAATTGTTTTTTATCATTATAGCGACAAGGCGTAACGATTATGAAATGTATCAAGAATAACGAAGCAAAAGTGCGCAGGTCTGCGGACGTATACGCGATAGAAAAGGCGATTGCCGAGCTTAGCGTTTTGATAAGGCAGGGGAAAGCGGGCGTCGTAAACATTCAGCGCGCGTTGCGAGTAAGCTATCCTTCCGCGGCGAAGATATACGATCTGATTATAGACACAAGCGGAATTAACATCAAGAAAAATATTTTTGAGCCGGACGAAAAAAGGCAGTTTATTTATCTCGAACAACTCCTGCTTGACGCCTTGCCCGACAGCGGATATACTTCCGACGAGGTATATGAGCGGCTTAATGCGGAGATGGCGGCGATAGAGGAGCTCGGCATGGCGGCGGATTTTCTGTTTGCTCATTCCGTAGCGGGGATTTTGCGTGAATTGACAGATTACCCCTGTTTCGTGGGGATAGGGTGTTGCTCTCTCGTGGCTTACATAATCGGTATTACGGGGACGGAACTCGATCCTATCAGACACGGACTTATTTTCGAACGCGGTTTCGGAGAGGACAAAAAGCCCGAAAATCCTTTTTCGTTCTTTGTTTTCGAAGAAATAATGTCTGAATTTAAGGAGCGTATAAATAAAATTTACGGCGATTCACTTACATATAGCCGCGACGGCGGATCGGTTCTCTCTGCGGGCGACGCAAGCATTACGATTTTAGATTCGATTGAACCGCTTCAATATGCGTATGCTCAGCTCGAAACGTCTTTGTGCAATTCCGCAATAGCGGTGTTTCAAGAGGATTATATGCGGCTTATGCATTACGCGGCGGGGTACGACTATACCGAAGCGGACAGAATACGCAGAATAATAGAAAAGCGCAAGATAAAGGAAATCCTAAAATACCGCAAAGATTTTGTGCGCAAGGCGCGCCACCTTCCGTATGCGGAAAGTCAACGCCTGTTTACGGAAATACAATTCAATTTGAATCGCGCCTGCTGTAAGGCGTACGTTCTTTCGGTAAAAACCGTTCTCGACGCATATTTTCCGTTCTGAAATAAGCCTTTTTATATGAAAATCCCGCGTTTTCGGACGCGGGATCTTAGCTCCGATCGGTTATAAACGTTTGGATCATTTCTTTAATTCGAGTTGTATGAGTATGTTTTCTGCGACGTTATCGATCATGGATGTTTTCTCTTTTGTCTTGTTGTTCTTCATAAAATACCATTTCACAACAGGATTAGTTGCTTCCGACAACCCCGCGAGGTTGATTTTTTCATCGGTACCTTTTACCGTGTCGGAATCGGGTTTCCGTTTGTCCATGCGGCTGTCGAACCAAACGGGTTTTATGTACCACCAGTCGTCATCCTTTTGGCAGTAGAGGTTTGTACTGTAGGCTACAAGATACCGAGGGGCTTCGTTACCGCCTTCTTTAGGAGGTAGTATTTCATAAATTTTGTTTTTTGTCGTTGCGGACAGTGTATAACCTTTTTCGCCGAGTTTTTTACGTAAAGCTTCGAAAAACTCATTTCTGATTTTTGCTTTCACAGTATCCATACTGTCTGCTAATGCGCAGGCAACCGCGAACCTATCCGCTTCCTTTATTGAATCGAGTATATTGTCTGCAATTGTCATATTTTTGGTTTCCTCCGTTAGAATTTCGTTGTATTGTTTAAGAAGCGTATCTGGGTGAGTTGAAAGTATGTAGTTTATCCATTCGCTTATTTTCATAAATGACAAGCATTTATAATTTTGCTCAGTAAGGTAGCATTGTTGAAAGCATCCGTCGCATTTTACGGAGTTTCCCTTTTTTCCGTTAAGAGTTAAAAATATCAAAGTTGTGCCTTCGGTATTATCTTTCTTTAGCGCTTTATAATATCTTAAAAGCTGATAAGGCTGTTCTCCAGCGTACCATTTGATCTCAATAGCGATAGTATGCTTTTGGGCTTGTATGTATAAATCAAAGCTCCCGCTTTTTTGTTGCGGACAATCTTGACTGCAAGAGTAAGGATATTCGCAATCGATACTCTCAAGTTTGCCTATACCGGAAGCGTTCGCGAGTATATCATTCGATTGCAAAAATGTTATAAAAGAATTCCAGTTTTTCTCTATAAGATACTTCAAAAATTTGGAATGGAATAATTCTTTATTTTCTATGCTCAGGATTTTGAAAATGTTGTCTTCCGAAACGGAGCCGTAGTTAGGCTGTGGCATATTGCCGAGCATAGCTCGTATAAGTTCAACCGTTGACTCGTTTTTTTCCATCAAGTTTTCCTCCTTTGCTCTTACATAAAAATTGTAACAATGAGGCTCCGCCGTGTCAAGAGTAGACCTTCCACTGGGTTATCTTGTAGGTGTATTCGTGGCTTCTAAGTAAAAGATAGCCCTTGTCGCTCTGCGCTTTGATAATAGCCTCGTCGCCCGGGGCAAGCGTCACGAAATCTGAGAGGCCGCTTCCGAGCAGGTTGCCGTCCGCGTAGAAATTAGCTTCGAAGGATACCGTCTTGGTGGTGTTCGACGTGTTTTTTACCTTTACCAAAAGTATGGGATAAAGATAACCGTTTATCGCCGCGTAATAGGGCGCTGTTACGAGCGTTTCGGAGATAACTTCTATCCCTTGTGTTCCTCCTTCGCAATTCGGGATAGCTATCGCCATTATGACGACGACTGAAATAAGGCATACCGCCGCTATTATCATAATGTGCTTGCGCTTTGCCGTAGCTACTGCGTGGGCGCTTCCGTTGCCATGGGTCGCGGGATTTTTGTTCTCGGTACCGTTTTCCATAAAAAATCATCCTTTATGTTTTTTTATTATTTTACGATACCTTGCGTACCTAAAAAGGTACGGACGATATGTTATTATCTTTAATTTAATATTTTACGTTAAGGCTTCTTAATATAAATATTCGGATACCGAGATTTACGATATACCGAAAATGCGCCCGCGCATACGCTTAACGGAACGTAATGCGCGCGGGCGGATAAATGCGGTTATAGTACCCGCCTTCCTTCGATGAAGTAGGCTCGGCGGGAGGGGGATATCGGCTCTATGACCGCGTGGTCGGAGGCGGTATGGAGTATGTAATTATCGCCCGGGTAGATGGCGACGTGCCCGACGCGCTCCGTGCCGGTAAGATTGTAACGCGAGGAGTTTGTAAAGAACATGAGGTCGCCGCGTTCGAGGTCGTCGAACCCGACAGACATTCCCTGCTTTACCTGCGTGCGGGTGGTGACGTCGAGAAGGACGCCCGCGCCTTTGTAATAGGCGTATTGCGTGAGCGCCGAGCAGTCGAACTCGCCCGCCACGAAATTAGTATTGAGCACGCTGTTTCCCCAGTGATAGCGTTGGCTTCCCCATACGTAAGGGTAGTCGAGCAGAGTTTTGGCTACCTCGATGACGCTTTCCGCGCGTTCGGAGACTTTGTCCATATAGTAAAGCGAGGTATAATTTTCGTTCGCGGATATATACGCCGTGCGCTCCTTATAGACGGTCTCGTACCAGCCGTCCGCATAGAAACGTACGCTACCATATCGCCCTTGTCGAGAGTGCCTAAAGAAGCGTAGGAAGTGCCTCTGCCGCTACGCACGTTAAGACCGTCTGCGAGAGAAAGAACGAGCACGTCCTTGTCGTCGTCCGCGTTTGCGGAAGAGTCGTTATTTTCGCCCATTTCCGCGTTTTCGTTATCGTGGTCGCCGTTTCCTGCGTCAGCCGCGTTGTCGGCGCTGTCCGCGTCGTCGTCCGACGGTAAAAGCGTTTCGTCCTTGCCCGTTACTTCGCCGCCCGCGTTCGTAACGGTTTCGTCGAGCGTAGCGTTTGCGTTTTCGTTGCTTCGAAGGTAAGCTATCGGCGCGACTACCGCGAGAAATATCGCGATTATCGCCGTTATTATCGTGGTTGTTTTCATTTTCCTTTCCTTTTCCATAAGGGGACTTGCCCCGAAATACATTGTAAAGGCATTTATACGCTTACGCAACGCACAATTTATGGTAAAAAAACGGCGCGCTCGTGCGCGCCGCATCCTTATTCAATTATAATTTCAATCCGCTCTTTCCGTAAGCTCGCGCCAGGAGCGGATATGGTGTACGGCGATACCGAAGCCTACGGGCATCGTTTCGCGGAGGAGGTCGAGTTGTCCGTTCATATATTCGGCGCCTTCCTCGTAGAAGGTGACGATATCCTCTTCCTCGCCCGTTTCAACCCCGAGATTCAGAGTTTTGCCGACGGATATGGCGTAATCGATCTCGTCATTTGCAAACGTAAGCACGCCGTCAGCGGAATCGCGGTAGCTCATCAGAGTCACGCGGTCCGCGTTGTCGATAACGAATTCGTATGCGGGGCGCGTAACGCCGTTCAAGGTTATTTCGTCGTCGAGCCAACAGGGAATGTCGTAGGCAAAATAAATATCGGGATGATCGCGCTTCACGGCGAAGGTGAGTCCTACGAATTCGGTAATAAGCTCCGCGCGGCGCGCGTCGAATTCGGGATGCTGATGGGGCTCTATGTCGAAGTGGACCCCTTCGAATTTGTATTCGGAGGAAGTTTGAAATTCAAGGAAGGCGTTTAGTTTTTCTTTGAGCGAAGCGTAGTCCTCTATCCACTCATATTTTCCGGTAAGCCAGTAAACCGTAATACCTTTTCCGGAAGCTGAGCGGATAAAGTCGGAGATCCTTGAGGAAAACGACGAGGTGTAATAATAAATTTCGTTCACTCCCTGAGCTGCGGCAAAATCGAGGTAGCTGTCGTCCAGGCGGTTATCCCACCACCATACGGCGAATACGTCTTCGACAGGCTCCCGCCCGACGTCGCCGCCGTCCGCTTCGTTATCGCTACCTTCTTCCTTACCGTCTCCGAGATCGCCGCCGTTTCCCGCTTGGTCTACGGGCGCGTCGTTTCCGTCGCCACCCGGACGCTCGTCGCGGGTAAGAAGAACGCCCGCGGTTATACCCGCTATAAGAAGCGCCGCTACGATAGTCAGGGATATTATGAGTATGGTTTTCTTTTTCATAGCTTCTACGATGCGCGCGGAGCGCGTGAGAGGTTTGCGTTACGTTGCTCGGCAACGCCCGTATTTATGTAGCTGTAGATACCGAATACTTATATTATTTGCGGTTTACTTCTGCGCCGCGCGGACGATAGCCGTTATAGGACCACAGCGGAAGCCCCGCGTTTATGCGGTTAAGCGTATACGCTTGCAGGGCGTTGCGCGGAGCGTAACTCGCTCTGTCCTTCCCGTAGCCGAATATCCTTCTTTCGTTCATATCGTTGTCGGGGGCTCTGCCGAGCAGGGTGAAGAGCTTGCCGAAGCGGACGATGTTGCTTTCTTTACCGAGTACCTCTTCGAGTTCCGGATTCAGTAGCCACGTCACCACGTTGTACGCGCGGTAGCGGTATTCGGGGTAATATTTTTGAAAGAACGCGTCAGCCTGTTCAAAGGAGTCGAGTACCCGTGCGTAGTCGAGTTTTTCGCCCTGAGGGATATGTACGGCAATACACTTTTCGCCGAGGCGGTAGGGGCACTTGAGAATGTTTGTGAGCCCCGCGTTGGGTATCACGACGAAACGGGAGAATTCGAACTGCAATCTGCCGAGCCTGAAAAGGCGCATGGATACGTGGCGGGCGAGCCACTTCACGTTACGGAGTCCTTTTTCGCCGTATTGCTTATATCCGTTTTCGCACCACACGGCTATGTCGCGGAAGGTGTCGAAAAATATTTCGTCCGGAATACCGCGTTTCAAGTAATTTGCGTATGTCGCGGGAAGCGCCGCGAGTACGGCGGCGAGCTTCGCTATGGCGCTTGCCTTGCGGAGCTTTTGCGGCTTGCCGCAGAGAAGCGCCTTGACGTAGCCGTCGCATTCGGCGCCGTTGCTTTCGCGCCACGCCCTTGCCTCTTTCACGAGGTCGTCGTCCAATTCCGATTTTGCGTATATCTCGTCTGCCGTCATAATACTCTCCGTATACATTATAAGACGCGCGGGGAGGGCAGTCAATCCCGTCCTTTCGACTTCGTATTTCGATTTTCGGATTGATTTTATTTGTATTTTATTGCATAATGGACTTGACGAGCATATTCCGAGGAGCGGATAATGAAAAGAATACTTCCTATAATAATGCTGATCTGCGTCGTCGCAAGCGTTTTCGCGCTTTCGGCGTGTACAGGTAAGACGCCCAAAGCCATAACAAAGGCTTTCGAGGATCTTGCCGAGGACGGGAAATTCCTGAGCGATTCGGGAAACGCGGGCGCGTCCGCCGTTTTCGACTTCGGTAAGACGGTCACATTCAATACTCTGGTGCTGAAAGAAAAAGGCGCGAATATTACTTCGTTCCGCATTTATGCAGACGGATCCGACGTCGCTTTTTACGGTAACGATTATATCGAGGGTTTGAGGTACTGCGCTTTCGAAACGGTGACGGCAAGGAGCGTAAGGATAGAGGTGCTGTCCTCGGACGGTGAGTGGAAGCTACGTAAACCCGAAGCCTATATGGTGAGCGGTACGGCAGACGATTTCAGGATAATGGCGTACATAAGCGTGGACGAAGCGGCGGCGCTCGAAGGGGATAAAGCGGAAGTCGCGAAGAAAGTCACCGATTTTAATTTGTTCAACGTCATTTACTTTAACAAAGAGGGCGATCTCGTATTCAACGAGCTCGAAAAGGACGGCGGCAAGGTGAGCGCGGAGGTATTGCTTAAAGACGCCGTTGCGAAAATCAAGTCGCTCGCGCCTTCGGCAACGGTCGTGGTAATGGTGCTCGGCAATAAAGATTTCGGCGACGGGCTGACGGTACCGGGAAGGCACAATTCTGCGATGGGTACAAATGCCGAAAATCTCAAAGCAAATCTTCTCGCTTTTGTCGAGGAATACGCTTTGGACGGGGTGTCGTTCGACTACGAATATCCCGAAACGCTGAAAGACTACACGGTTTATAAAAGGTTCGTAAAGGAACTGAAAGCGGCGCTTCCCGAAGGGAAGTTGCTTACGGCGGCGCTTTCGATATGGAATATCGGCGTGGGTAAACTCACGAAAAGGGATCTCGAAGCTTTCGACCGGATAGAGATAATGTCCTATGATATGTTCGACGAGCGCGGAGATCACGCCGCGTTCTACACTTCCGCATACGAAGTGGCGGATAAACTTATCAATAAAGGGCTCGATCTCAAAAAGATCAATCTCGGCGTACCTTATTATTCGCGCCCCGTGAATGCGGATCCGTATTGGGGGAACTATTACGACGTGGCGGACAAGCTGTCGCCCTTCGAGAACAGTTACGTCGAAGCGTACACCGACATCAACGGCGTAAGTCATCCCGAACTCCGCAATTACTATAACGGCAGACAGATGATATACGACAAGACGGCGTATGCTATGGACGCGGGGCTCGGCGGCATAATGATATGGCATTTCGGTGCCGACTCTTCCGACCCGGAGCTGTCGCTAACGAATACGATAGCGAAAGCCATCGCCGCGAGAAGCTGAACGCCGTATAAACTATACGAATGTAGTAAATAAATCGAACGCCCGCGAAATGCGGGCGTTTTTACCATATATCACCATTAAATATTATGACAGGCACCGCCGAAAGTCAATATTTTGAACTAAACCGCGTATTGACTTTTGATTTCCGTTGTTGTATTATTATTTTATAATGAAGTGAGGAGAGATATTATGCCGTCCGAAAGATTGATGGTAGTAGGTAAAGATTATAACGGCGACGTGAAGCCGACGCCTTTTGCCGTATACGGTAACGGAGGAAGCGTCAGCCGCGCCGCTTCGCGCGTACAACCCAACATAGGTTTCGTTCCGCCTCCTTACTATCCGCCGGTACCTTACGACGAGTACGCATATCCGGGCAGAAAGTTCGGCGTGGAAAAGCTATATGAGCACACCCGCGCTCCGGAGGGAGACGCGATAGTGACGCCCGCATACGGCGGCAGAGCCGTGCGCAAAGCGTATATCAGAAATAAGCGCGCGATAGGGGCGGTATTCGTGGGGATAAGCGTTGTACTGCTTATCGTAGCCGCCTGCTTCCTCATCTGACGGATCGGAACTGAAATACATTATATAACGTAAATAAACCGCCCCGGAACGAGGGCGGTTTGTTTGTGCTTGAATTATCGCTGTTTGTGAGTTACGGCTATCGTAACGCGCGATCAGGATTCCCAAACGCTCAGATATCTTTCTCCGGTGTCGGGAAAAAGAGTGACCACGACGGCTTCAGAATTTCTCGCCGCGACAAGCTCGGAAGCGACGAGCGCGGCACCGGAGGAGATGCCTATGAGGGTACCGTATTCTTTGGCGGCGCGGGTAGCTCCGACTATCGCGTCGGCGCTTTTTACGCATACCGTTTCGTCTATGACTTCTTTGTCGAGAAGATCGGGAATAAAGTTCGCGCCTATCCCCTGTATACCGTGAGCGCCGGCATAGCCGCGTGAGAGGAGGGGACTTTCCTCGGGCTCAACCGCAACGACTTTTAATTCGGGATAAACCTTTTTGAGAGCTCTTCCGAGTCCCGTGAGCGTGCCGCCGGAGCCGAAGGTAAGTACGAGATAATCGGGTTTTATATCTCCGAGATCGGAGATTATCTCCTTTGCGGTCGTTTCTTCGTGCGCGCGTGCATTGTCGGGATTAGCGAATTGGTCGGGAACGAAGGCGCCTCTTTCGCGGGCTATCTCGTCCGCTTTCGCGTGCGCGCCCGCCATTCCTTCTTCTTTCGGAGTCAGTACAACTTCCGCGCCGAGATGACGGAGAAGCTTTTTGCGCTCGTCGCTCATGTTTTCGGGCATTACGAGCACCGGCTTATACCCTTTTTGCAACGCGATATAGGTAAGTCCTATGCCGGTGTTGCCGCTCGTCGCTTCCACGACCGTGCCGCCCGCCTCGAGCTCGCCTCGCTTTTCCGCGCCCTCTATCATATACAGCGCCGCTCTGTCCTTGACGGAATGTAAAGGATTGAAATATTCGAGTTTTGCGTATATATTGCCGTTACCCAAGCGGAGTAACGGCGTGTTTCCTATCAGTTCGGTTATGTTTTTCGCAAGCATATTTGCGCCTTATTCGTCTTTTTTATCAAATCTTGTTGAATTTGTACAGTATGAGAGTGGATATTATGCTCACCACCATACCCACTATGACCATCGTGGACTGGCTGTTCACCGTTTCGCCGTAGCCGATAAGGTTACCGACAAGGCATATCAGCAGGCACACCGCGAAAGGTATTGCGGCGATCTTGAAATATTTTGCCATAAGCACCATCGTCAGTCCGCCGAATATTGCGGGAATGACGTAGGGCGACACGGGCTTCAGAACGTTGACGATCTCGTTCTGGAATATCGCAAGGGGGATAAGTCCTATTATGATTATGATCGTCGTCACTATGCTTCCCACGGCTATCGATATCGTCGAAACTATTTCCTGTTCCTCGGAGCCCTGTTTCGTTTTCGCGATTGTCTGCGAGTTGAGCGAGCAGGGGAGCTTGAGGTTGGAGATGTTGCCCGTGATGAACGAAAGGTATTGCCCGCCCGTTCCGAGAAGCGGCGCGTAACTCAACGCTTCGATGAGTCCTATCGCCCAGTAGCCCGCCATAAACGGGACGCATATACCGAGTTGCGACCAGTTAGGAGTGACGCCCGCGGAAATGCAATACACTATGGGCAACGCGCAGATGAAGCCCAAGGCTATCCAGGTAAATATTCTTCCCAGATTGTGCATCTGGTTGTTATGTTCTTCTCTTGTTGCGGCTACGCCGAAAAAATCCGATTTTTTCATCTTTACGTCCTCCTTACGCGAATACCGGTATGAATGCGAAAGCTATCGCAAGCGAGCCGAGGATACTTATCGGCAAAGCGTAGGATTCTATCCATTTCTGTTTGAATACCAGTAGAATTACGCCGCAAAGTCCCATAAGTATCACGCTCGCGGCAAGGGTGATGAGCGTTATCTCGCCGTAAGTGGTTATTCCGCTCGCGTCGGTCACGGGGGCGTTGATACCGAAGAAGCCTCCCATGATTATCGCGGACATTATGCCGGCGAGCATGCCGCCCAGGAGCGCTCCCGTTATCGCGTTCATTTTGCGTTCGTTCTTTTCCTGCAGTTCGAGGAGCTTGTTCTGATACTTTTTATAGAATATCGCGTTGAAAAGGGGTCCCGTTATTATGCTTATCGTCATGACGACGCAGGCGGTGGCTATCGCGGTGTTGTCCGTTGCGGTCGTGACTCCCGCTTGATCCATCGCGAGTATTTCGTACTGGAGCGCGCCTATGACCGAAAGCCTTATCCACGGTATCGCAAGTCCCAAAAACTGCATCATGATCCCTATACCGATAACTATAGGGATAGAAGGGATTATCGAGAATAAAGCGCTGTTTTTAATTGTTTCGGTGACGATTTTCTTGTCCATTCCGATAGCTTTGGCTCTGCGCGCCGCTTTGACGAGAAAAACAACCGACATCGCTATGATGATCGCGGCTATTATCGCGCCGAGCACGTATATCGATACGAAACTTTCGGGCATAAAAAGGTTCCTCCGTTCTTTGGTTTATAATTTATGATACTCCACGAGCGCGTATAAGTCAATATTTGACCTATCGAATTTAATCGGAAAAGTTGAGTAATTCGCTTGATAACCGTAAATACCTATGGTATAATAAGCAAGCATTCCGTGACGTGCGCCTTATTTTGCACGCCAGAATACGGGAAGTTAAGGAGAAAACATGCTTCACGACTTATATTCCGGTCTTATGATCGCGCTTATGGTAATAATGGCGTTGCTCGCCATCGCTATGATAGTCATCGTAATGATGCAGAGCGGCAATCAAGGCAATCTCGGCGCCATAACGGGTGCCGCGGAAACATTTTTCGGCAAGAACAAAGCGAAAACCATGGACGCCAAATTCAAAAGGTGGACGGTAGGTATAGCCGCGGCGATGCTTGTGTGCTCGATATTGTTTTTCGTATTCCATATGTTGAACAACAGGCTGTAATCGGGCGTCGCGAAAACGTTAAAACGTTAAGGAAATGGCTATATTATTATAGCCATTTTTTTAATCTTATGGTATAATGTAAAAATCGTAGGAAGATATGATCAAAGTAGTGGCAACCAACAAGAAAGCCTATCACGATTATTATATCGAATCGACGCTGGAAGCGGGTATCGCGCTTCAGGGAAGCGAAGTGAAAAGCGTCAGACTCGGTAACGTGAATCTCAAGGACAGCTACGCCGTCGTGAAAAACGGCGAGATCTTGCTTGTAGGCGCGCATATCGCTCCTTATGAAAAGGGATCCTATTTCAATCCCGACGCGAAACGAATGCGCAGGCTCCTCCTGCACAAGAAAGAGATCCTGAAACTGAAGCAGAAAGTGGCGGAGAAGGGATACACGCTCGTGGTGACGAAAATGTATTTCAAAGACGCGCTGGTGAAAGTGGAGCTGGGTCTTGCCAAAGGCAAGGAGGGGCACGACAAGAGGAACGCGATCCGCGAACGCGACGAAAAGCGCATGGCGGAACGCGCGGTCAAAGAAAGCAATTATAGATAAGCGCGTTTTAGGACGGCTTTCAAGGAAATAACGACGAAACGACGGAGGAATCTCACTATGTATAAATCCATAGACACAAAATGCGTACAGAGCGGATACGAGCCGAAAAACGGCGAGCCGCGCGTACAACCGATAATACAAAGCACGACTTTTGCATACGACACGCCCGAAGAAATGGGGGATCTTTTCGATCTTAAGAAAGCGGGCTATTTTTATACGCGGCTCGGAAATCCCACTTTGGGCGGTCTCGAAGAAAAAATTTCCGCGCTCGAAGGGGGCGCGGGCGCCCTCGCCACGGCTTCCGGGATGAGCGCGACCACGCTCGCCATACTGAACGTGTGCTCGGCGGGCGACAATTTCATTTCGCTTTCGACCATTTACGGCGGGACTTACAACCTTTTCAACGTAACTCTCCGTAAGCTCGGTATCGATTGCAGGTTCGTCAACAATCACACTCCCGCCGAGGAGATAGAGTCGCTCATAGACGAAAAAACGAGGGCTATCTTCCTCGAAACGATAGCAAATCCCGCGGGAACTATAGCGGATTTCGAGAAATTCGCGGCGATAGCGCATAAGCACGGTATTCTGCTTATATGCGACAATACGATAGCCACGCCCTGCCTGTGCAGACCTTTTGCATACGGCGTGAACGTAGTGGTGCACGCTTCCACGAAGTATATCGACGGTCACGCCACGAGCGTGGGCGGCATAATAGTGGACGGCGGTAATTTCG
>JADINF010000152.1 GCA_017694145.1 Candidatus Stercoripulliclostridium pullicola | reverse complement strand
CCATAAAACAATAAAATGGGCGACGGCTCGCGCCGACATGCGCAGGCTCGTAACACCCCGTTTCCGACGCAGTAAAGACGCCGTCGAAAACGAAAGAAATTCACGAGCGTGCTCGAAATAGCGCGCCAATGAAAAAATACCTTTCGGGTATCCGTAGATTACGATACGGGACGATAAACGATATTTTATCGTATTCCGGCACGACGTCGGATCGAAGGCGCAAGCCCGTAAACGAACGCGCTCGCACGCCGTAACGTCGAATGCGCGGCAGTCGACGTAATATCGGAAGGCTCGCAACCGAAGCCGTCCGCGCCATCGTAAAAATATGTTCCGTCAATGAGAGCTTACATATCCGAAGCCCTCGCCGTCCGCGCGCTTTCGTAACGCCGCTACGGCAGGAAGGCTGCAGGGATCGAACGCCTCTTATCGGGGCGGCACCCGACGAGTATGCGCGAATCGCGAGCCTCGGAACGGAGCTCGCGCAGAGTCCGAAACCGAGCACACCTTACTTACACGTCGAACGTTTCCATACCGCGCGTAAACAGGTTTTCCGCGCTCCGCTTTCCTCGACAAAAAAACACCGTCGCCGCACTAGCGACGACGGTCGGAGTTTACGTCGAAACCGAGCTCAGAGCTGAGTCGCGGTATAGCTTTGTCCGAGCCTTCTCGACATCTCGTCGGGAAGCTCCACCGCTATGTCCGAACCGAGCTCCGCAAGCAGTGTGCGGGCACGGGCTATGAGCACGTCGCCGCCTTTACCGGAAGCCACCCTGCCGAGCACTATCGCGGTATCGAAGTCGTAGAAGTTCTTGAACCACATCAGCGTATACGCCGCGTAGTCGCCGAGTCGGGTGAATATCGCTATCGCCCTTTCGTCGCCAGCTTCGGCAAGCTTCTGCACTTCCTTGAGCTTCTCCGCGGGGCTCGCGTCGGGAGTGAGCTCTATGCCAGCTTCGGGCGCAAGCCTTATCACCGCGTCCTGCGAATGGTAATTGCCGCCCACGCCTATGTCGCCGCTCCACTCGTCCGCCTGCGCTTCGGGATCGGCGTCTACGGGCGCGAACGCGAGCTCGTTGAGATATCCTCTTATGCGCATGTCGCCGTCCACGAAGCCGCCCGCAAGGCTGGTGCCCATGGCTATGCCGAGCACTTTGCCTTTGCCCAGCCCGAAAGCTCCCGCGAGCGCCGCCACGTCGCCGTCGTTGGCGACCTTCACGGGACAACCGTACTTCTTCGCGAGATTCTTATAGATCGGGAATACCTTTTCGCGGTAGATCTCCTGCGGCACCTTACGGAAAAGCGACGCCACTCGGATCTCTCCGTCGACCACTATTCCCGCCGTGGATACTCCTATCGCCTCCACCTCTCCGCCGAGCGCCGCCAGCGCGTTATCTATGCTGTCCTCTATCCCCATACGGTGATATTCGGGGTCAGACTGTAGCTTGGGATACCAAATAGTTTCTTTTTCGTAGACGACCTTACCGTCTATACAAGCGGTGACCTTTCTGTCCGAGCCGCCGGCGTCGAAGCCTATGCGCTTACCGGAAGCGACCGGCGAGGAGCGCTCCGCGCGTATTCCCGCGGCGGGAAGATCCTCTGCGTTTTCCACTCTCGCGAACTCGGTGCGGGTGAGATAGACCTGCTCCATGAAGTCCACGTCGAACTTACGCGCGCCTTTATCCGAATAACACTCGCGCAATTCCTCCACGAGAGCTTCGTCCGCGCCCCAGATATAGAATTTATAACCGCCGTACGCCCACAGCATGAATTTCACGATACGTTCGGCGTAGCGGAAATTCTCGCGCTCGTGCCCTTCGTTATACAGTACGGTGGCGTAGTGCTCCACTTCGCCTTCGCCGCGCTCCAGAGCTATTATTACGGGACGCGCTCCAGCGCGCTCCGCGCCTTCGCAGAACTCCTTGGCGTACAGGTACATCGGATAATATTTTTCGTTAAGCGTTTTCATTCCACCCTCCATTTTTCCGTATGCGTTATCTTACCGCCGGGCGCTATTTCCTCTATAGGCGAAAGAGTTTCCACTTCGTGGATAAGTTCGCTCGTATACGTTTCGAGATTGCTCGCGAAATCGGGATATTCTCCTTCGCGCGCGTCGCACTCTTTCGTGAATACCGTGCCGTTATACTCATACACGGCTTTGATCCCTTTGAGCATCGTGCCCACTTTGAAGGGGCCCGCGGCGTCCGGCGTGCTCGTAAGCACGAATTTATCGTTACAGAGCCTGAAACGGCTGTCGTTCACGTCGTTGTAATGCCAGTGAACTATATTCCTGTTCGCAAGATAACCGGTGTTTTCCGTAGAAAGCGGGACGGTGAGCTTGCCTCCGCATCTAAGCACCGTCAGCGCCCAAACGCAAAGCTTTTGCGCCTTCGCCGAGGTGTTGACGAAGCTCATCTCCACTTCGACGCCGTTCTTGCCGTCGAATCTGAGTTCGAGGCGGGGACGAACGTTCTTCACCTTCCATTCCGCGGGTTCGAATATCGCGCCGCTTTCGGTCATTACGTAGTCCACGCGCGTATTGTCGGGATAATACGTGGATTCGTCCTCCGGCGACAGCCACATACGGTGTCCGCCGTAAATATGCCACGCCTTGCCCTCGCCGTATATCGCGGAAACGTCTTTGTTGACCTGATCGAGCTTGTCCTCGAAGGCGATGTTTTCGCCCTTCTTGCCCGCTATCTTGATAATGCGCGGTCCCACGTCGAGAGTTACTCCCAGACATACGCTGCCGCTTGTTATCTCAAGCATTCTGCCGAGAAAACATTTGCTTACTTTACATTCCATATTTTTTGCTCCCGAATAATTGAAATCGGCGGGCGTCACTTCGCCAGATTGACGAAGAGAACGCCGTCGCCGTTGTATAACCTTAACGAATAACCCGCCTGAAGTTCGGCGGCTATAAGCCTCCTGATGACGTCGTAACCGGTGAGCTCTCCTTCTTCGCGCTCGGCGTACTTCTCGTTGAGGTAATCGTCGTCTACTGCAAGCTCGATCCATATATCGGTATCTTCGGATACGAATCCCGTCAGATATTCATTCACTATATATATCAGCTCGGCGTCGGAATCGACCATGGTGTCGTAGCCGGGCGCTATCTCGAAGGAATAGGCATAGCCGGGATCGGCGCCGCCCGCTATATCGTATTCGCCGTAGGTAAGATGACTGTTCGCCGCCTCGTCCGAACTTATAAGGAAATTGCCGTAAGAAACGATCTCGTAAACGGTATCTCCGCTCTCCGACGACAACGTGAGTTTATAGTTGCTCCACGTCGTGTCCGCAACGTAATATTTACCGTCTATGAGCACGGCGTTCCAGGCGTGGCCTACGCCGCTTATCCTCTCCGTGCCGCATATCCTGTACGCCGAGACGCCCTCTATCCCGCACATCAGCACGAACGCTTTGGAGAGTCCGTCGCAGACCGCCACGCCGTCGTAGAACACGCCTTCGAGATAGAATGAATTATAGCTGTTGGGATCTTCGGGATCGTCCGCGGCTATCGCGTAATCGTAGATAACGTTCGCGCTGAGCCAATCGTATATCGCCGTTACTTTCTCTAGGTCGCTCGAGTCGTCCGAATTTATTTTTCTCAGAATTATTCTTACGCGGTTGTATATGTCTTCGGCGACGCTTCCGACGACGGGCACGGGACGCTTCCCGTTCGCCACGGCGAGATAAAGTTGATTGCTCGTAGTCACCGTGACCGTTTCGGCGACCGCGTCTATCGGCAGCTCCGCGCCGTCCGCTCTGCCCTCTTCCGCGTAATGCGTGACAGTAGGCGCTTCCGTGACCCCGCTCGATACGCCGTAAGCCTTATTCGGCGCGCCTTCCGTTTCGAATTTTATCGTCAGACGGTTGATGCCTCCGATATTGCAGTCGCCTATCGAATAGGATATTCTTACCGATTCGGCGTAAGCGCGCACCGCGGAAACGAAAAGTCTGTACATATTTATCTGCGCTTCCGTGCCTACGTATTCGAGGTCTTTACCGCTCAACGGATATGCGCCTTCCGGAAGATCGTCGTATCTGAAAGGTATGTACAACGCAAGCGTATACTGACCCTGCGCGTTCATAAGCTCCGCGGGACGGAACACCGCAAGGTAATTGAGAAGATCTCCCAGCTCGCGCATATTCGAAATATAGCTGTTGTGACCGCCCGCGTATTCCTCGAGATACGGATACGCCCCCGCGCGGACAGTTCCGGCGGTATAATCCACCCAGTCGGTCCAGGCGTTGTATTTGTCGCTCTTGACGCGCACCGAGAAGTCTTTGTCGAGCGAAGCCGCGGAAAGCGGCAGATACACGCTGTTCGAGTCGAAATATCCCCTGTGCGATTCGCTCGTCATCGTCGTGACCTTGCCGTCGCATTCCACTTCCACGGTATAGCCCGTCTGATAAGGCAGAGGATACCATTTGACCAGAGGATACGCCGTGCCGTCGATACGGGTGCCGTCTATGTATACGCCGTTCACGTCGTTACCGTCGGGACGTTCTTCGACCTCTATCGTCACGGTTTCGCTGAATACGCCCGAAGCCACGCCTTTGACCACGGCTTCGGCTTTGATCTCGTACACGCCCACTTTATCGAAAATATAGCTGAGATCTGGCACGAGAATAGTGCCGTCGCCTTGCTCTGCGGGCGCACGGTTGAGCACTTCGGTTTCCTTGACGCCTTCGGGAGAAGTGTAGACTATAGTCCAAACGTAACTCTCGGGCGGATATACGCGCTCCTGATATGTCAATAGAAGGTTCACGCTGTCGTCCACCACGAATCTTTCGTAGTTGTTGAGCACGTCTATCGTCAATGCGGTGAGAGGACTGTAAACGGTGATCGTTTCCGATACGAGCTCCTGCCGCTGTGTGCTGTTGTCGAGCACCGCGCGGATATGATATTCGCCCACGGGGAGCGCGGACGGATCGTAGTTGAGGACTTTATTGTCCTTCACGCCCACGCCGTCTATAGGCGTGGTGTTGACGAACCATTGCACCGACGGCGACGGGTCGCACGTGTCGTCCAGCTGACTCAATACGAAGCCTATCGTTTCCGTCTGCCCGTATATCTGCTTGAGCGTCGAGCGGTCGGTGGTAAGATCGAGACGGTAATTGAGAGTGGAATATCTCACGTCTATCGTTACGTGAGCCTCCACCTGCGTGTCGAACGCTCCCTGTCTCGGAGTAGTCACCCAGATAGCGACTTTTCCTATCCCTACAGGTTGCACGAATCCGTTAGAATCGACGGTCGCCACGGATTCGTCCTGCGAAGTGTATATAACGTTACGTCCCGTTATCGCGTGAGAAGGATAAAATACGGGGTTGAGCTGTACGCCTTCGTCCTGCAATTCGACCACCACCGTGGATTCCGCGAAAGTTATGCGTTCCACCGCCACGGTTTCGATAGTGACCGTGACGTCCAGCGTGACCGAGGGAGTCGCCGCGCTTATTATACGCACTATGATGTCGAGATTGTTGCCTTCCTCGTCCGTTTTAAGCACGCCATTGGCTTGCAATACGCCGTTTTCGTTGACGCTCAAGTATTTTTTGTCGCTCGTGTCCGCCAATTTATAGTAAACTTTCTGACTCGCGGTCGCGATGGGATAAACTATGGGTTTGAGTTGAAAAGTGCTCGGATCTCCCGTAGGCGAAAGATATACGTGGGTATCGTCTACCTGGATACGTTCCGCGGCGTCGGCATTGGTGGCGTCATCGTTGCACCCCGCAAGCGCGACGACGGCGGCAAGCGCGGCGAAAAGCATTACGATCAAAATCAATCTGTCGAATTTCCTGCTCATACGGCTCCGTATCCGGGTGAATTACTTGCGCGTGCTACGCGCGGAAGCGCGCCGGGCGCCTCGCGTGCCCATACACGCATACATATATAAATATTACATCAAGCCGCGCGCGCTGTCAATACCCGCCCGCACAAGTATAAAGACAATTTTTTCCGCAAGCGCCCTGCCGATTTCCGCAAAATGTCGTATTTTCGGCTAAATCGTTGTCCTTTAGCGCGGAATATGGTATAATGAGCGAAACGAAAGAAACGGAAGACACGATGAAAGAATTTATGCCGCAATTCACAACCCCGTACAGCCGCGAAGAAGCGCGTCGCATCGACGCGGGAGTACTGGCTTTCGTAGGCGACGCCGTGCAGACGCTTTACGTCCGTACCCGGCTCGCCGCGGCGCTCGACGTGAAAAGCGGAGCGTTACACCGTCTCGCCGCGCACGAGGTCAACGCGACCGCGCAGGCTTCGGCTCTGAAACGCATAGAAAGCCTGCTTACGGAAGAGGAACTTTCCGTATACAAGCGCTCGCGCAACACCCACAAAGAGACCGTGGCGAAGCACGCCGACGTAGTGGATTACAAGATAGCTTCGGGCTTCGAAGGGCTCATCGGATATCTGTATCTGACGGGCGACGTACGACGCTTGAGCGAACTTATACACGTCGCATATAACGACGATATAGGGAAACAATAAAGGCATATTCGGTATCCGTATCGGACGGTACAGATAAAATACAAGGAGTTACCAAAATGTTGGCAGAAGGGATCAACGCCGTGACCGAAGCCCTGGTGGGGGGCGTCACCGTAGAGAAGATATGTATGCTTAAAGGCTCCGCGTCGGGGCGCGCGGGAGCCATATTCGCCAAAGCCCGCGCGGCGGGCATCAAAGTGGTATTCGTAGAGAAAGAATATCTCGACAAGCTAAGCGTGACTCACCGCCATCAGGGCGTTATAGCGGTGGTTACGGAATACGAATATTACGACCTCGAAGAAACTCTCGCCGCGGCGCGCGGCGAAGGCAAACCTTTGTTTTTCGCATTGCTGGACGGCATCGAGGATCCGCACAATCTGGGCGCGGTCATAAGAGTCGCCGACTGCGCGGGCGTGACCGCCGTGGTGATCCCGAGGCACCGCAGCGTGGGCGTGACGGACACGGTCATAAGGGTAAGCGCGGGCGCTACCGCTCACGTAAAAATATGTAAAGTCGCCAATCTCAACGACGCGATAAGGTATCTGCGCGACGAAGGCGTATTCGTATACGCGGCGGACATGGACGGCGACAGCGTATATTCCACGGATCTTACGGGCGACGTCGCGATCGTGGTCGGAGGAGAAGGCGGCGGGGTGCGTTCTCTGACGCGCAAGCTTTGCGACGGAGCGATCTCTCTGCCGCAGTTAGGTAAGATCAACTCGCTGAACGCTTCCGTGGCGTGCGGTATACTGCTCTACGAAGCGGTAAGGCAGCGCATGCAAAGCGGGAAATGAACCGGTGCGCGGCTTCACGACGCGCGTAAACATTGAAATATGACCGCGAAATATCCTCAAACCGCAGACGATAACTTCCTCATAACGCTCGCACAACGGGGCGACTCGTCGGCGTACGACGCTCTTTGCGCCCGTTACAAGGCTTTCATCTGCAAGATAGCGCGCTCCTATTTCATCGCCGAAGGCGGCGACACCAACGACCTCATACAGGAAGGCACCATCGGCTTTTGCAAAGCGGTGGCGGATTATCGCGCGGAGAAGAACAATTCTTTCCCCGCTTATGCCGCGTTGTGCATTCACAACCGCATAAAGGACGCTTTAAGGAGCGCGCTCCGCGCGGGAAGCTCGGGCGTTCCCGCTCTGTCCATCACCGACGACGCGGGCGAGGAACGCATAGCGAACGCCATAGGTTACGCGGACGATCCCGTGACGAGCTACATACGCGGCGAAAACAACGAGGCGTTCTTCCGCAAAGCGGAAAAAGCGCTTTCCGCGAGACAGTACGCGGTGCTCAGGCTCTATCTCGACGGCTTCTCCTACGCGGAGATAGCCGAAGAACTGGCGCTCGACATGAAGGCGGTGGACAACGCGCTGAGCGCGGCGAAAAGCAAACTTAAAAAATTATATAAAGCCGACGCATAAAGCGTTTACGGCTGAAGGACTCTGTATATGAAACTCGGTATCGTAGGACTGCCCAACGTGGGCAAAAGCACACTTTTCAACGCGCTGACTTCGGCGGGCGCGGACGTAGCCAACTACCCTTTCTGCACGATAGAACCGAACGTGGGCGTGGTGCAGGTACCGGACGAAAGACTGCCTAAACTCGCCGCGTTGTACAACTGCAAAAAGATAGTCTACACGACGATAGAATTCGTCGACATCGCGGGACTCGTCAAGGGCGCGAGCCACGGCGAAGGACTCGGCAACAAGTTCCTCTCGCACATCCGCGAAGTGGACGCGATAGTGCACGTCGTGCGCTGTTTCCGCGACGACAACATCACGCACGTGGACGGCGACGTTTCTCCGATAAGAGATATCGAAACGATAAATCTGGAACTCATACTTGCGGATCTGGATACCCTTACCCGCAGAATGGACAAGACGCGCACTGCTATGAAAGGCGGCGACAAGAAGTATCGCGACGAACTCGAACTGCAACAGAAAATATACGACGCGCTGGCGGACGGCAAGTCCGCAAGGAGCGTGAAGCTCACCAAAGAGGAACAGGCTTACGTCGATTCTCTTTACCTCATCACCTCGAAAAAGGTGATATACTGCGCCAACGTATCCGAGGGGGACGGTAACAACGATATGGTGAAAGCGGTCAAAGAATACGCCGCCGCGGAAGACAGCGAAGTCATAGTGCTTTGCGCGCAGACCGAAGCGGAACTCGCTTCGCTCGACCCCGAGGAAAGAGAGCTCTTCAAAGCCGAGCTCGGCATCGGAGAGTCCGGTCTGGATCAGCTCGTCAAAAGCTCCTACCGTCTGCTCGGTCTGATGAGCTTCCTTACCGCGGGAGAGAAAGAGACCCGCGCCTGGACCATTCCCGTGGGCACCAAAGCGCCTCAAGCGGCGGGTAAGATACACTCCGACTTCGAACGCGGCTTCATCCGCGCCGAAATAGTCGACTACGACACCCTCATCGAATGCGGATCCTTCAACGCGGCGAAGGAGAAAGGCAAAGTACGCAGCGAAGGCAAAGATTACGTTCTCGCCGAAGGCGACGTGGTGCTTTTCCGCTTCAACGTATAAAATTCCTGTTTTGCGGCGAATAACGCCGTATTAAAGATTTCAAGCGCCCGTAACGCGCAGGATATCCGCGCGTTACAGGCAATTTTTTCCGCTTGCGATAATTTTATATTTAGCACTTGAAATTTATACGCGCACGATATATAATGTAAATGCGTATGTGTTTCGTGCGTGTCGCGCGCGCATACCGTCAGGAGGATCGATATGGCAAAACAAGCACCTCTCACTACTTCCAAAATGTTCACCGCCCACTGGACGGAACGCGACGAAGCGGTACTCGTCGACTTGTTGCAACGCAAGATCAAAGAGCTCAAATGGGATATGCGCGATTGCGACTCCCCCTACGCGCGTGCCAAACTCAAGAATACCAGAGCCGAATATAAAAAGCTTCTGGAGAAAGTGCAACGCGGCGACTACGATCCCAATATCCTTGCGGCGGAGATGCAGTCCCATGCCGCGTACAATTCCTTACAGCGCGAGAGGCGCGAGCAGTCGCTCGGCAAATACGTAGACGCCTATTCGGACGTCAATTTCGACTTCGAATCCTATTTCAAAAAGACGCGCTATTTCGGAGCGGCGTGCCCTCTCGTGATGATGATACTCATCATCGCGCTCCTGGCGGTAATGCTTTGCTCCGCTTTCCTCTCCCCCGACACGATAGCGAATATCGAATACAACGTGTCCGGCGACATCAATATGTCGCTTACCTCCATAGGCTACATCAAACTCGGACCGAACGAACTCGATTTCCAGGTCGACAACGACGGCAACTGGCCTACAGGAACCTGGGCGGACGCTTCCGAGATGTACGAGCAGGGCGAAAAATACCAGGACGCGAACCACCAGACTCCCGATAAGGTCTGGCTCTACGCCGATCTCCACATGACTTCGATCAACATAACCGTATTCGACGTCATCAAAGCGTGGTTCCGCACCCCCATGCTCAGCGAAACACGTATCGACATCATAGAAAATCTCGATTCGATGCAGGGCACGAGCTGGTACTATCAACGCTTCATGCGCGAAAGAAGCGATAACATCGCTATCGAAAAAGACGAGAACGGCGATTACAACGCCCTCAACATCGTAAGACATATCGCCACTTACGGCACTATAATCTTCCTTATCGCCGCGATCATACTGTGCGTGGTGGAATTGGTCATCAATATCGGCAGGCTGTTCAGTTACACTTCGAGGCGAATTCACGTCATACCGATACTGATACTGTTATTTATGGCGCTCGCGTTCATTTCGCCCGCATTCCTCGAACTGACGGAACTTAACGGCGACAGCGTTTCGACGGCGCTTGCAAATTATTTCACGATATATTGGGAAGACTTCATCAACGGCGAAAACATTTACACCTGTTTCAACATGCTGTATATGTTCCTTCTTGCGATACCTTTCGTGATAATATTGTTGCCGCTCATCTTCCGCAACCGCGCGGCAAAGACCGTGGCTTACGTGCCGAAGGGCAACAAGAAACACACCTACGCGGGTCAGAAGAAGCCCACGAAGGCGGGACAACCCGGCGACCCGCGCGCGCTCAGGAACACGCAAGGCAAGGTCGCCCGCGCAGGTTCGCGTTCGCCTACTACGTCCTCCTTGCCCAGGCGATGACCGCGCGCCCTTACCGTTAACGACAAAGCACATCGGGAATGGAGGCAAAAGCCTTCATTCTCGCATAATATAAACCTATAAGACTATGTTCGAACATCTGAAAAAAGATATACAGGCGGCGTTGGACAAGGATCCCGCCGCAAAATCCAAATGGGAAGTATTACTTACGTATTCGGGCGTCAAAGCGCTCTTTTACTATCGTATCGCGCATAAATTACACATACGCGGACATAAACTTCTCGCGCGGATGCTCAGTCAGCGCGCGCGCCGCAAAACGGGTATCGAAATACATCCCGGCGCGGTGATCGGAGAAGGCCTGTTCATAGACCACGGCGCGGGAGTCGTCATCGGCGAAACCACCGAGATCGGCGACAACGTGACTATTTATCAAGGAGTCACGCTCGGCGGAACGGGCAAGGACGTGGGCAAACGCCACCCCACCATAGGCAACAACGTTATGATAAGCGCGGGCGCGAAGATCCTCGGACCCGTGGTTGTCGGCGACAACAGCAAGGTAGGCGCGGGCTCTGTTGTGCTAAAAAACGTTCCCCCTCATTCCACCATCGTCGGCGTTCCGGGCAGAGTGGTCAGAATGTACGGCGAGAAGTACAACGATCTCGATCAGAAGCTTCCCGACCCTATTCTCGAGGAATTCGCACGTCTTAACAAGCGCATAATCACGCTCGAAGAAAAACTCGGAGTGAACGCCTGCAAGTATTCCATTTCCAACGAAATACCCGCAGACGCCGTGCAGGCTTCCTGCGAGCCCCAACGCCACGACGACAAAAAAATAATATCTTAACGCTTCCGCACATTAGCGGAAAACGAGGAAAACATGCTTAAATTTTACAATACGCTTACGCGCACCAAAGAAGATTTCCGCCCCTTGAACGGCAACACCGTGACGATGTATTCGTGCGGACCCACGGTGTACAATTACGCGCACATAGGCAATCTGCGCACCTATATATTCATGGACCTTATCCGCCGTACCCTCAAGTACGAAGGATATAAGCTTAAAGGCGTCATGAATATTACGGACGTGGGACATCTTATGGCGGACTCCGACGACGGAGAGGACAAGATGGCTGTAGCTTCCCGCGAGCAGAACAAGACTCCGTGGGAAATAGCGGAGCAGTACACGAAGGTCTTTTTCGAAGACCTCGCGAAGCTGAACATTTCGAAGCCCGAGATAATAGCCAAAGCCACGGAGCACATACCGGAGATGATCGACTACGTCAAATCTTTGGAAGAAGGCGGAGTGAGCTACGAAACGTCAGACGGCATATATTTCGACATTTCGAAATTCCCGAGGTACGGGTGCCTGAGCCGCGCAAACATCGAAGAGCAGCTCGCGGGCGCGCGCGTCGAAGTGAACGACGAGAAGCGTCATCCCGCCGACTTCGCGCTGTGGAAGAAAGCCGATCCTCTGCACATAATGCAGTGGGACAGCCCCTGGGGCAAAGGATACCCCGGCTGGCATATCGAATGTTCGGCGATGAGCCGCAAATATCTCGGAGAGTGCTTCGACATACACTCCGGCGGCGTTGACCACATTCCGATACACCACGAGAACGAAATAGCGCAGAACGAAGTGCTTACCGGCAAACAGAGCGTGCGCTTCTGGATGCACGGCGAATTCATGCTCGTAAACAACGGCAAGATGAGCAAGAGCCTCGGCAACACCTACACGATAGCCGATCTCGAAAAGAAGGGATACGATCCGCTCGACTTCCGCTTCTTCTGCCTGAATACCCATTACCGTAAGAAGCTGAACTTCACTTTCGAAGGTCTGGACGCGGCGAAAACGAGCAGGGAACGCCTCACGCAGGCGCTCATACAGCACAAGGCTTCTTCCGCGGCTACCGACAAGGCGGTCATAGACAAACTGCGCGGCGAATTCCGTCGCGCTATCGAAGACGACATCAACGTACCTCTGGCGTTGGGGATTCTTTTCACCGCGATAAAGGAGCCCAAATCGAAAGATATCTATGAGCTTGCGCTCGAATTCGATAAGATATTCGGACTCTCTTTCGACAAGATAAAAGCTTCGGAAACCGTCAAAGAAGAAGCCGTCGAGATACCGGAGGAGATAGCTTCTCTCGTCAAGGCGCGCGCCGAAGCGAAAGCAGCGAAAAATTACGCGCTCGCCGACGAGATACGCGCCGAGATAGCGAAGAAAGGTTACAACGTACTCGACACGCGCGACGGCGTGAAAGTCACGCCCGTGAAATAGCGTTATGCTTAAATGCCCGTACTGCAGGGTGGAGATCTCCACCCGCACGGAATTCTGTCCCCTGTGCCACGCGAAGCTGACCGACGTCGGCAACACAGGCGCGGATATGAAAAGGACGGAGGTCGCATATCCGAAGCGGGGCAAACTTCCCTTCCTGTCGGGCAATCTTTTCGATAAGATATATCTGTTGTTCTGGCTTACTTTCACGGCTGTATTCGTCCTGACGGAGTCGCTTATTTCCGGTAAACCGCGTATCTGCTGGGTGGTGTCGAGCCTGCTCATTTATCTCTATCTGCTTCTCCGCGTGACTCTGCGCGGCGGCAGTTATTTCCCGCAGAAAATAACCGCTCACGCCATACTGCTCTCCGTAGTCGTATACACTTTCAGCGGCGTCATTTCCGAGCCGATAGTGATATTCGAATTCGTACTGCCCGCGGTATATCTAGCGTCGCTTCTTGCGATAAGCGTTTTCATCGCGATCAACTACAGACATCCCGACAGATACCTCCTCAATATCATTTCGATAGGTCTTTTAAGCGTCCTTCCCTTCCTCATCGTAATGGTCACCGACCGCCACGCGAACCCTATCATGTCGGCGGTGACTCTCGCGCTCGGCATTACCGCGATAGCGGTCACCTGCGTCTTCAAAGCGCGGCACATAATAAACGAACTCAAACGGAAATTCCACGTCTGAAGAATAACTCAGGGTATAATCACGTCAAAAGCGTCCCCGCGAAGGGGACGCTTTCTTCAAGTCGTATTGTTATTTTATCTTCGTTTGGGCAACCGAAACGCTTATATCGGGTAACGTTACCGCCTATCAGTCGCTTATGCTTATCTTCGTGTAAGGCACCCTGTCCTCCAATACGTCGCGGATACCGTATTTGCTGTTGGCGATCATCACCGTGGTGCCCTGCCTCACGGGATCTTTGACGTATTCGAGCTTGGCTCTAGCGCCGTTGGCGCCCTTCCTGCTCGCGCCGTCGCAGTAGTGCTGATAGTATTCGATATTCTCGATGACCTCTTCCGCGGTGGCTCCCGTTATGTGCCTTACCAGCGTGTCCGCATTGTGTATGTCGGTGTATATGCCGTCGAGCCCCGACAGTATCAGCAGATATTTAGGTTTGACGAGGCAGGCGATCTGGCTAGCCGTTTCGTCGTTGTCTATGCACTCCACGACCTTCGAATGGCAGCTGCGCAAAGCCTGTATTTCCATTTTGCGGTTCTCCTCGGAGCACACCGGATCGTTATAGTTTATTATCGGGATAGCTCCCTGCAAAGGACAGCGCAGAAGCGCCGCTTTCAGATGCTCCCTTTTCATCGGGTCGTTGAAGTGTTGATGCTCGACGAGAAACTGGCGGAGCGAATACCTCGAATCCATAAATCTTCTGTAGGTTTCGAGCAGTATCGACTGTCCCTGCGCCGCATAGTCGGTCTTGATGTCCGCGTAATCGCCTTTCAATTCGTTGCCCACGCGGTGTATGTAATCGAGCCTTCCTATCTCGGTGGCGCCCGAAGTGACCCACATGTAACCCGGCTTCAGCTCGCGGCTTATGCGCGCTATCACGTTATAATCTATGTCGTTGTTGGCTTTGTCGATGAGCGCCATCGAGCCTATCTTACCCACCAGTTCAATATCGAACGCAGTCATTTTTCCGATTCCTCCCGCGAGTAAGCCCCGCGCTCTATGATTATAGCCGTTTTGCCCGCCGCCGTCAATTCTTTCTCTCCGAATATACGCAACCGCAATAATTCTGACGGTAAAGCCCGTATTCCCTGCTCAATTCCAGCGAACGTTTATAGCCGTCCTTCTTCTTGAAATCGCTTCTTAAATATTTCGAACCGAATATCTCCGCCATTTCGTCGCCTACCGAATTGATCACGGCGGCGTCTTTCAACGGACTTAACGTAAGCGTGGTTGCGAAATAATCGTATCCGCCCGCCGCCGCTTCGCGCGCCGTCGTTCCGAGCCTCAGGAAAAAGCATATCCTGCACCGTCTGCCCCTCTCGGGCTCGTTCTCGAGCCCGCGCGTTCTCTCGAGGAAAAGCTCTCCGTCGTATCCCGCGTCCTTCATCTCCACTCCGTATATCCCGCAAAGCCTTTTAAGCTCATCCCGCCTTTTCGCGTATTCCTCCGCGCGCGTGATATTAGGATTATAATAGAATGCCGTCAGTTCGAAATGCGGAGCAAGATATTCTATACACGCGCTCGCGCACGGCGCGCAACAACAATGCAGGAGAAGTTTGGGCTTTTTCCCCGAAGCCTTCAGTTCCGCTATAAGTTTTTCCGTTTCGGCAGAATAGTTCATACCGCTATTCTATTCACTATCGGTCTCTATGTCAAGTTTAACGAGGAACGTCTTGCAAAACGCCTTATTTTTTGTTATCATATTTTTATTCGAAATACTTTTACGCGGAGGGTGCGATATATGGCTACCAAACAGATTTTCGACAGACTGATCACCGATTTCGGCAAGGACGTGGACGTCGGTTGCCCGCTGCCCGAATACCCCCGCCCGCAACTCAAGCGCGACAGCTACATTTCGCTCAACGGCGAATGGGATTACGCGATCCTTCCCAAAAACGTTCCGCCGAAAGGCTACGACGGAAAAATCCTCGTGCCGTTTTCCCCGGAATGTATTTTAAGCGGCGTGGAGCGCGTCGTCACCCCAGACGACGTACTTTATTACAGACGCGCGTTTACCTTGCCCGACGGCTTCAACCGCGGCAGAGTGCTTCTCAATTTCGGCGCCGTGGATTATTATTCCGTGATCCGCGTGAACGGGAAAGAGGTCGGTCGGCACCGCGGAGGATATTTTCCCTTTGCAGTCGATATAACCGAAGCGATCGCGGAGGGCGAGAACGTGCTCGAACTGGAAGTCACCGACCCCACCGACACAGCTCCGCAGGCGCGAGGCAAACAGAAACTCAAACGCGGCGGCATCTTCTATACCCCGCAATCGGGCATCTGGCAATCGGTATGGCTCGAATCCGTCCCCGTAAACTACGTCGAGGAGCTGTATATCACCCCCGATTACGACGCCAAAGAAGTGAGGTTCCGTCTTATTTCCTCCGTGAGCGGTCAGAGCGCTTCCGTCAAAGTGACGGACAACGGCTTCCTCGTGACGGGAGGCGTGACGGACTTAAACGGCGAATGTACCGTCAAGCTCGAAGGCTTCACCCCTTGGACTCCGGAAAATCCGCACCTCTACGACGTGGAGATAACGCTCGGAGAAGATAAGATATATTCCTATTTCGGCATGCGCAAGTTCTCCGTGGGCAAAGACGAAAAAGGTATCCCGCGACTCATGCTGAACAACAAGCCCTATTTCCACAACGGTCTGCTCGATCAGGGCTACTGGAGCGACGGCATGTACACCTCGCCTTCGGACGAAGCCATGATATACGATATCAAACTAGCCAAATACATGGGCTTCAACATGCTCCGCAAGCATATCAAGATAGAGCCTCTGCGCTGGTACTACCACTGCGACAGGCTGGGAATGCTCGTGTGGCAGGACATGATAAACGGTGGCAAGGGCGCGAACACGCCTTTGAACGGCATACGCGGATTCCTGCATCTTCCCGTGAAGGACAACAATTACGCCGCCTGCGGCAGACAAGATCCCGAAGGGCGTAACGAATATTACGTCGACGCGGAGCGCACCGTAAAAGGTCTTTATAACTGCGTTTCCGTCGCCGTGTGGGTGCCGTTCAACGAAAGCTGGGGGCAGTTCGACGCGTTGAAAGCGACGGACTTCGTACGCGCTCTGGACTCTACCCGCCCCATAGACCACGCGAGCGGCTGGCACGATCAGGGCGGCGGCGATTTCAAGTCGTTGCACATTTATTTCCGTCCCGTCACCCTTCCGCGCAAAGGCGTAGGCGGAAGAGTTATCGCCCTTACCGAATTCGGCGGATATTCCGTAGGCGTGGAAGGACACGTCTTCAACAAGTCCAAAAGCTTCGGCTACAAGAAGTTCAAAGACCTCGGCTCATTCGATAACGCCTATCACGAGCTTTTCAACAAAGAGATACTGCCTCTCATTCCGGAAGGACTTTCCGCCACCGTATACACGCAACTTACCGACGTCGAAGACGAGATAAACGGTCTTATCACCTACGACCGCAAGGTAGTCAAAGTGGATATGGAACGCATGCGGGAGCTTAACAAGAAATTAAAACTTTAATATCCTTATACCGTAAAAGAAGCGGGCTCGTCTTTGCTACGAGCCCGCTGTTTTTATTTCTCACGAAAAAGCTTTTTACGCCACCGCGGAAAGCGGCAGTTGCGCTATCTCCATATCGCCCGCAGAGTCGAGATCTATTATCGTCGCTCCGCGTTGCGTGTGCTCCTTGCCTATACCGATGTACGCAAGATAATCTATGCTCATTCCGTAGGTGAGCCTTACTCCCTTATATTCGACGCTGAAATAGTTAAGATGGTCGTGCCCCGCGAATACCCCCTGCGTACTGCCGAGTTCGAGTATCGTCTCGAACATCTCGTCGTCGTGCATAGAGTGACATACGTTCTCGTCGGGTTCGAGCGCTTCGCCGTAATAATAAGTTACGTTCTCGGTATTCTGACTGCCCGCCGCTCTGTATTCCTGCCAGGCGGTTTCGTATTCGACGAAAGGTATATGGATGAACAACAACGACTGCGGCACGCCGTATGCCGAATTGAGCGCTTTCATGCGTTCCACTTCGGCGCGGTACCATTCGATCTGGTTTGCGTGCAGTCCGTCGTAACGGTCGAAAAGCCCGTTGCCGTCTTTAACGTAGGCGTGAGTGTCCATCATATACCTGTCTCTTATACACATCT
>JADINF010000151.1 GCA_017694145.1 Candidatus Stercoripulliclostridium pullicola | reverse complement strand
TTTATTATTATACCCTCGCCTAAGTCTAATATCAAGAAAATTTCAAATTCTGTGGTTTGCATCTATAAGAATCATTTTTGATTAATGATAAAGACAATAGCAATAATAACGCCTCATTCAAATAGGAAATATAATTGTTAAATTGAGTTGTTCTAATATCTATTCAAACCTTAAATTCGATTTACGTTAGGCTCTCTCCGCCAAAAAGAGTCGCGTTCGAACACGCGGCTTTTTTCTGTGTAATCAACTAGCCGCAGGATAATTCCTGCGGCTAGCTTTTTTGAATGCGTAGTTGCGTTTAAGCCGATTATTTTATGAAAGGATAGAGTTTCCGGAGAACAGCGCCCGCGATGAGTTTCTTCTTATAGAGAACGGCGATTATACCGTAGGCGATGAGCAACGCTCCCGCAGCGGAGCCTACGACAATACCCGCTATCTCGCCGCCGCTGAGTCCTTCGCCTTCGGGGCTCTCGGCTCCGCCCTGACCGCTATCCGATCCAGCGGAAGGTTTTACACCGCCTTCGGGATCGTTCTCACTGCCGCCGGGCACTACCGTGCTCCCGCCGCTCGGTTCGTCCGGGTCCGTCGTACCGCTCGGTTCGTCGGGATCAATTTCTCCGCTCGGTTCGTCCGGGTCCGTCGTTCCGCTCGGCTCGTCGGGATCGGTCGAGCCGCCCGGTTCGTCGGGATCTGTTTCACCGCCCTCACGCGGACTTACGGTCACGGTTATATATTGCGTTACCGTATAATAGTTTTCGGCGTCCTCCGGTACGAACTCGACGGACACGCTGTAATCCCCGGGAATATTGTACGATTCGTCGGGCTCAGACCACGCCCAGCCTTCGGGAAGCGTTATCGAGGAAAGCTTTTCGCCAGAAACCATCGTAACGCTCGCGGGTAACTCCGGACGTTCGGGACTCGCCTTGGCAATATAAAAACTTGTCAGTTCCGCATAGTCGCCCTGCTCGTAATATGCTTTGGCACTCGATCCCGCGTTGACGAAATCCGATATCGCCGTGACTTTAATGTCGAAATAGCCGGCGCCCGAAGGGAGTCCCGCCGAATACTCGGTATCGCCTCTTATTTTATGCTCGAAAATCACGGGCGAATCGACGGGAACGCTCAATTCGAGCTCCGTGCCTATTTCTATGGGTTCGCCGTCGTACACCACGCTGATATTGTATATCCTGCCAAGTTTAAGCTTTCCGTCGAGATATACGGCATAGGGATAGCCTTCACGGTAGTCCGCGTCCAGCCCGGCGTCGGTATTCACCGTTATATACCCCCTGTCGGGTTCGGGAATATACGTTTCTTCGGAATAATATCCTCCGATAACGCTTATCGGCGATGAGCCGTCGCCGGTAGTATATACGCCGCCGTCGACGTAACCGCCCGAAACCGTCAGACCGTAGTCGTATAATGTGATAGCCTTATCTTTATTTACGTCCGTAGCCTTTATCTCACCGCCCGATAAAATCAATTTATCGGTATAGAAATTATCCGATTCGGAGCAATACACCGCGCTCCCCGTAGCTTCCGCGCCGACGGTATTGAGCGTAATCGAACCTCCGGACATTCTGAAGTCCGTATCCGCGCATTTATATATCCCGCCGCCGCCCGAAACGGCAAAGTTAGCGTAAACGGAACCGTTTTTGATCTCGGTATTCGCGGAAGAATATATCCCGCCTCCGTATACACCCGCGCGGTTGTCCGTTATTTCTCCGCCGTCGACCGTTAAACCGCCCAGATTCGCGCATATCCCGCCGCCGTTTTCGCCGGCTACGTTATTGCCGATATTGCCGCCCGAAACGGTTATTTCGTGTCCGTATTCGGAATACGCGCCGCCGCCGTTTTTCGCGGCTTCGTTATTGACGACGCTTCCTCCTGACATCTCGAATATACCGCCTTTAAGTCCTACGCCGCCTCCGGAAACGCTCGCGGTGTTGTGAGAGATATCGCCCGAAACAAGATTTACTTTTCCGTACTTTCCCGTAGACCTGCTCGCGGCGTAAACGCCGCCGCCGTAAGGCGCTTCGTTATAGCTTACAGAACCGCCGTTGAGCTCGAATTCCGCTTCGCCCGCGAGCCATACGCCGCCGCCCTGATAGGTGGCTTTATTGCGGCTTATCTCGCTCGTGCCGCTCAATATGAGTTTCCCGCCGACTTTTTGATCATACCCGGACGTGCTTCCGAGCGCGATACCGCCGCCTTCCGCCGCCGTATTCCCGGACACCGTGCCGCCGCTTATATCGATCGTTCCGTATCCGCCGCCGGTATTTATGCCGTTCGCGATACCTCCGCCCCTGAAAGCTTCGTTGTATATGACGTTGCCACCTGTCATATTGAATTCGGAAGAACTGCCGCCGAGATAAATCCCGCCGCCGTTCTGCGCGAAGTTGCCCGCGATATTGCCGCCTTCCATATTGAATACGGCGCCGTACACATACACTCCGCCGCCCGTGAACTCGTTGTTTCCGCCGCCTATCACGCCGCCCGTTACCGTATACGTTTCGGCGCCTGCGGGAACTTCCGATTCGTCCTCGTAGAATACCGCGGCTTCCGTTTCCGCAGTTTTATAGAACTTATGCTCCGCATAGGAGTTACAGTCGCACAGCGTAAAAACGGCGCCGTTTCTAACCCCGATAACGTAGCTTTCTCCCGCCCCCTCGAGCAGGAAGCCGTTAAGACACAGCGTGACTTCGCCGCTCACCTCTACGGGTCCCGTCAGCTTCACGTTCTCCGTCAGATAATATTTCCCCGCCCCGAGCGTGTGATCCGCGCTTTCCGTAAACGCCGTCCAACCGCCGTCGGCGTGATCGTGGGTACCCGAAGCGAAAGCCGTATTTTGCGTTAGCGACGAAGGACCCGCGCTCAACGCAAGAATCATAATGACCGCTACGAATAACGTAAGAAACGTCAAAAAGTTTCTAGAATCGGAAGTAGTATTCATATCCCTGCTCCTTTTCATTATATTAATAAAAAACGCGCGTCAACACAATATAACGCACGTTCCTTATTTTCAGTCGGTAGAACCTATGCGAGCTTTGCTGCCGTATTTCTCCGCCAACAACGGCAACACCGCGTCTATGAGTTCAATCTGCGGCAACAGATATTCTTCGTCCTCGAAAAGCGCGTAATACACGCACGCGCGTACGAAGAGACAGATCAAAGGCCGTATTATCTTCTGCGGAATGCCTATTCTCGGTTCGAGAAATTCAGCGTACTCCGTGTAACGCGCGGTCACGCCTTCGAAAAACTTTTTGCCGTATTCGCGGTATTTGGGCGAAGTGTATATCTGATACATAAAACGGTATTTCTCGCCGTGCTTATCCGCAGTCCAATAAGGTATTTCGTGCAAAAATCTCCGGATATCTTTAAAATCTTTCGGCGCTTTCGCCATAAAATCGTCTTCCGCTTTCGCCATACAATATGCCGTCGCGTCGATTATTATTTCGTCTTTTGTCTTGAAATAATGAAAAATGTTTCCCGAGCTCATACCGCACGCTTCGGCGAGCTTCTGAGCGGAAGTTCCCTCTATCCCGTTTTTACAGAAACATTCGAAACATTGTACGAGCAACTCATCTCTTTTGTAGGGGTCGGCTTTTCTCATACACACCTTAATTAGGTTACGGAATTGAGTTATATTTTTATTATATAGTATGCAACGTTCAGGGTCAATACGGATACGCCAAATCGGAGAAAAGCAGGCGTCGGTATACGCGAAACGCCTATTTACGACCTGAGTTCTTTCGGGCGGCGCAAGGCAATTCGTCGCAAATGATATGAATGTCTTTACCGTCTTTCAGACCTTTCCTGCGCGCGAGCTCGATCAGATGATACGTGCCGCCGCGATTGTACGGTTTGCCAGTGCTTGCGATTTCCGCCGTTTCCACGCCGTCCCATATCGCTATCACCTTCTGACATTTGTTTATCATATAGACGTTGGCTTCGCCCCAATAATTTTTCTTGTCACTGACGGTCTTACAGACTACCGCCTGTGCCAACAGATGGCGCATATTGAGTATCTCTTCCTCTCTAAGCGTCACTCCGTGCTTCGCGGCGTCCGTTATCATATCTCCGATAAAATGCTCGTAATCGCTTGCGAGCACCGCCTTCAGGGTGATACCGAGTTCCGCCGCGCATTCCGCTATAAGAATATCGGCTCCGTAGCCGAATTTACTTAGCAACGTCAAGCGGTAGTCGCGCTGATACGTTTTCAATATCGCTTTGACGCGGCGCTTATATTCTTCGCGGTCCCCCCGAAGGATCCTGTGCCCTATCCCCGCGATCTCCATATCGGGCTTCCTGCCGTGACGGTAGCGGTATATACGTATGCAATGCCCCTGCTCGTAAAGGAAAGGTATCATGTTCTTGATCATCAGCGCGTCTTTTTCGCGCTCCGCTAGGTCGAGTGCGTCGTACGGCACCAGATCCTTGTGTTCTTTCAGTCTGTCGCGCAGTTCGCGGTCTTCCGTACCGTCGGGATTGATATAAGACGTCCCGTAATGCCAGCCCGCTTCGAGCTTTTCTCTTACCCAACGCAGATGCTCCTCTCTCGCAAGAAATCCTAGATCGTCCTTCTTTTCCTTTAACTCCTCTTCCTCGGTTCCCGAAGTGAACTCTTTGAGAGCCGGATAATCGAGTTCGCGGTCACTGTAAAAACAATTTATCAGTTCGAGTTTATATGCGTAGGACTTAGCCTGCTCTATATTCGACAGTTTGAATTCCAACGAAAGTTCTTCGAAAGCTTTGCCGCCGTAAGCGTTCCGATAACACTTGTGAATGGCTTTGGCAAAGTCGCACAGATTGACGAAATTGTCGGCGGAAGTGTATTTGTGAAGTTGCTTGTCCTTCTTCTTTTCCTTAGCTTTAGCCGTGATCTCGGCGTGCGGCTCCACGAATTCCGTTATCGACCTGACGAAAGCGCAACCGCCTTCGGCGTCCTCCTCCAACTGCACGGCGTTGCGGTTCGCTACCGGTTCGCTTTTACCGGGGATATCCATTTGCAACGAATCGAAAACGTATTCCAGACCGATTTTCCCTTCGCTGAGTTCCAGATTTATCTCCCAGGCGAGAGGATCTTTTTTGCTGGTGTAACCGAAAGCCTGCCTGTCCCAGTTCTGAAGATCGTCGCAAAGCATCAGAAGGTATGCGTACGGGTGATTCTTGACCGACAGTTTGACGGCTTTCCCCTTCATATCGTACTTGTTGAAACTGTTGTGCATGAGGATAGCGGTGAGCACGTCGAGTACGGCGGGATCGTTATCCGTATTCTCTGCGATCTGCTTAAATAACATTACCGCTCCGAAATAAGCGTGATCCATGAATCGCGCGGAAGCGACTTTGCCGTGCAGGATCTCGTATACGCATTTTTCGTCGTAACCCGTTTTCTCGGCTATACTGCGCGCAAAAAGTTCGTTGACGTTGTCCGCGTAAGTTCCGAAGCCGCAACCGTCGGGTATCGAAAGGAACTTTTCGGTATTTACGTAAGCCACGTGAGGGTTGTCGCGGTTGTCCTCCCCCCACAGATCCGAAGTATATCTTTTGATCTGCTCGTGCGCCAACTGGAATGGATACCCCACGTCATGGAAAAGCGCGGTCATTCCCCAAAGGCGCAAAAACTCCATAGCGTCGCCGAAAGCAGCGCCGAGTTTTTTATCCGCCGCATAAAGAGCCAGCCCCAACGCGAATACGTATACGGAATGCGAATAATGGTCGCGGTGTTTGGTCAAGAGACCGCCCGAATGATATTCGTGATCCGAAAGCAATTCCAATAATTTCTGCATGCTGTCGTATCCTTTACCGAAAACGCCGTATATCTCGCAAAAACAGAAATAAACGGAAAACGCGTCGTCCTTTTTGCCCGTTTTGCAAAATTTATCGAGCACGCGCACCAGGCAGTTTTTGTTTTCGTCTTTGAAATCGTAAAAATCGTTGAAAAATTTTCCGCATCCTTCCGCTAAACTTATCATTTTTATACCCTCCGCCTTAAGCTACATGACAGAAACATCCGCACAAATGCGGAAATTATATATATTCTAACGATTTTCGCTCTTTCTGTCAATCCGTTTCCGCGCGCGCCGAACGCGGTAAACAAACCGCCCCGACGTTGACGGGGCGGAAACTCTCTATGGTTGGCGCTACGGAAAATATTATCACGAATTGTAATATTTATCGAATTCCGCAGGGTTTGGAACGGCGTTGATCTCGAGACATTCGGCGCGTTTGCGGCTTATATAATTGTTTATGAGCTCTTCGGGGAATACGCCGCCCGCGGTAAGATAATCGTGATCCGCTTCAAGTGCGTCGAGCGCGGCGTCAAGCGTGGCAGGCAGACTTTTGAGCTTCTTCTTCTCCTCCTCCGGCAGGTGATAAAGGTTGACGTCGTAAGGTCCCCACCCGTTGGTGTGCGGATCTATTTTGTTTTTCACGCCGTCGAGCCCCGCCATAAGTATCGCCGCGTAACAGAAATAGGGATTGCACGTGGCGTCGGGATTACGCAATTCGAAACGCCTTTCCGCAGGATCTTTCGCGTATGCGGGTATTCGGATTACGGCGCTTCTGTTGGACATCGCGTACCCTACCGTCACGGGCGCTTCGAATCCTGGTATAAGACGCTTGAAAGAATTGGTGCTCGGATTGGTTATCGCGCAAAGCGAAGCTATATGCTTGAGAAGTCCGCCCATGAAATAATGCGCCGTTTCGCTGAGATGAGCGTATCCCTTGTCGTCGGCAAATACAGGCTTACCGTCCTTTGTCAACAACATGTGCACGTGCATGCCGCTTCCCGCTTCTCCGTAAACGGGCTTCGGCATCAGAGTTGCGCTCTTACCGTATTTGGCGGCGGTGTTTTTGATAATGTATTTGATCGTCATCGTGGCGTCCGCCATGCGCGACATCTCGCCGAGCGCGGGTTCTATCTCGAATTGCCCGGAAGCGCCCACCTCGGGATGATGATATTTGACTTTTATGCCCGCTTCTTCCATCAGAAGACACATTTCGCTGCGGCACTCGTAGGAAGTATCGTAAGGCTTTGCGATATGATATGCCCTCTGCTTGGGCACGATTATGCCCTTCCCTTCGCTATAACTGTTGAGATAGGACTGCTTGGCGTTGACGTAATAAGCCATCGACCCCGCGCCCACTTCCCAGCCTACCTCGTCGAAGAGGTAAAACTCGAATTCGGGCAAAATGAACATCTTGTCCGCTATACCGCTGTCTCGCATGTATCGCTCGGCGGCTAACACTATGTTGCGCGGATAATGAGGAAGCGGACGATTGGCGGGAGTGTCTATGATCATAACGTTGCCGCCCATCGAAAGCGTGGGTATCTCCGAGAAAGGATCCACCGTAGCGGTGTCGGGATCGGGAATGAATACCATATCGCTTTTCTCCACCACGGCGTAACCGTAATTGGATGC
>JADINF010000021.1 GCA_017694145.1 Candidatus Stercoripulliclostridium pullicola | reverse complement strand
AGCGAAAAGGCGAATTCTCGGAAACGCGAACCGCGCACCATGCTGAGGTGGGCGCTCGCTTCGGTGTGTTCGGTAATTCTGATAGTCGTGGTGGCGCTCGCGATAGGCAATCCCGATTTCGGCGTCGGTTGCAATTCCGCCGACAAGGACTCCGCGCAGAGTCCTTCCGACAACGGCAGTCTCAGCGGCGACATGTCGGGCGTTTCCGATGACGACTCCGATACAAATGAGAGCGAAACGGGGTTCGTCGTGACCGACGAATATTTCGAGGAAATATCGGAAGATCTCGGCGGCTCGGTGGTGGGTACGTATAGCGGCAAAAACGGCGAAATCGTCGTGGTCTACGTCCTCGACGAGCCTTACGGAATAGACGGCGAAAGCGCCGTCATACCTTCCTGCGGTATCTCCGTAATTTACCGCGCCGCTACCGACGGCTACGAAGCCGCGTTCAAGGGTACGGACAACGTGTATTATTATATATATTCCACGATAAAGGACGAGGACGTTTTCCTAAAGCTTATCCGCTCCGTAGAATTCAGATAATTTTCTTTTTCTTCCGAACAAATTTTTTTCCTTATTGTTGTTTATGCGAAAGGCATCAAGGAGAACGCTCAATATGACGGAAAGAGTCAAAAAAAGAAAAGGTCTTAAAATATTCCTTATAATATTGCTAACGCTCGTGCTTATCGGCGCGCTTATGCTCGTGCTTTACTACGAGCTCCCCTACCGCGCCGTCGGTAACGACCGCGAAAAACTTACCGCGATACCCTTCGCCTCTGCGGGCGACGTCAAAAAGGTATATGACGATTTTGCCGGATACAACTATTCTCCCACTTTGGATCCTCACGAAATATTTTCGATATTCAAAGGCGCTACGAGCAGTAACGATATTTGGGTAAGCGACGAAATGGCGCCCGGAAGCGGCACAGGCGATCACTCGGTCACGAACGTGCAGGTCGAAGGCATTGACGAAGCTGACATCGTGAAAACCGACGGAAAATATATTTATGCCGCAAACGATTATAAGCTTTATATCCTCGAAACCGACAACGGCGCCATCGGCAAACTTTCTTCCGTCAGGCTTCCCGGAGATAACGCAGAATTATACGTGTACGGCGACGTTATGGTTATAACTTACACTTATTCGGGTAATTCCGGCAAAACGACCTCATCGGGATACGGCTTTTCCGTATACTCGATAGAAAACCGCGAAGCGCCGCGCCTCATACGCACGGTGGAACACGACGGCGAATATGCCGAAACGCGCCTTAAAGACGGGGTCATATATTATATGGTGCGCGCCTACTTCTACGGCGAACTTCCCGAAGTCTACGTGAGCGCTACCGGATACGACGGAAATATCCCCTATGATAAAGGCTTCTATTTCGACGGACTCCCCTGCTTCCGCTCCACGGTGATAGGCAAAATAGACCTTAACGACGCTACGCGCGACGACTTCAGATGCTATGTGGGCGTCGGCGAAAACATGTACATGTCGGACAACTACGTTTATCTCACCACGACGGATACGTCGGGGCTGTACCGCACCAACGGCTTGAGAACCTATTACGACGTGAACGGCACGGCTACTACGCGCGTTGCGCGCTTTAAGCTGGACGACCTTACGTTCGTAGGCGCGGGCGAAGTCAAAGGCAACGTAAAAGACCGTTACTCTCTGGACGAATACAACGGAAATCTCCGCATAGCCACGACGGTTAATAACGCGGGTAGCGCGGTATACGTTCTCGGCTCCGATATGTCGCTAATCGGAAGCGTCGAAAACATCGCTCCCGGCGAATCGATATATTCGGTGCGCTTCAACGGCGACACGGCGACTATCGTCACCTTCCTGCAGACAGACCCCGTATTCAAGGTGGATCTGAGCGATCCCGCTTCGCCCAAAGTGTCCGAAGGACTCAAGAAGGACGGCGTATCCTATTATCTCCACTATATCGAGGGCACCGACTACGTCATAGGACTCGGCAGGAATACGTCGGGCGGCGCCGAGCTGGGACTCGAAGTCGTATTGTTCGACATGAGCGGCGGGGAAGCGGAGATCATCAACGCGGTCATAATCGGCAGCACCTACGGCTATTCCGAAACGCTGTACGACCCGCGCGGCATACTTTACGATAAGGAAAACGATATGTTCGGTTTCAGCGCGACCGTATACGACTCGAAAGGCAACCTCAAACAATCATATTATATATTCGGCTTCAATGACGGCATACTCAAACTGCGCGCCACAATATCGCACGACGCGAGCCTTGACGACCGTTACGAAATAATAGACGGCGACGGTTACTATACCGAAAATTATGCGGTAAAGCGCGCGGTTCGTATAGGCGACTACGTTTATGCGTTAAGCAACCGCGTCGTCACTTCGCACCGCATCTCGGCGAACTTCGAACAAGTATCCGTCGCGGCGGAATAGCAAGATGCTTCTATATCCTTAATATTGCCTTGCGGCACGGAAGAAGGCGTTTCCCTCGGGAAGCGCCTTCTTATTATAGATACGGTGAGCGCCTGGGAGAACTCCGTAGCCGAACCCTGCCTCAATATGCTCGCGAAGCTTACCGAAATTTTCGACGAAAGCTTCGATTCTCTCATCGGCGAATAACTCCCCTTCCCGCGCGGACTCCGTCCGCGCATTTCAACGCCGCAACCTAATATACTTTCGGGCATTGCGGCTTACCGCTATCTTTTTCCCTTATGTGACCGAACGGTATTGCGCGCTAACGGCGCGTTTCTTCATTTTACGTTAGAGGTCTTACGCCTTGGACGGCATACTCAGACATTGCGGCGTAACTTCGCTTACAGGTGCCGAGAGTATTCCCGTATCTGCGGAGTTTAATATGCGTGTATGCGCATTTGATATTTTGAGGATACTTATATCGTTTTTCAGGATACCCGTTCTCAAATTTTATATATTATCATTCTCGTATGCGCGATTATACATACGGGGATACCTCGTCTGTTGAGTTAAAAAAAACGCGCCCTTTTCGGGCGCGCCGTTTCAGAACCTGTAGCGTTTACATTACGCGTATAAGGGAGTCTACGGAGATCACTTCGTTAAGCGATTTGATCTCGGCTATCGCCTTGTTTATCTTCGATTCCGCGGTGCGGTGTATCATGAAGATGATAGAGGCTTTGCCCTCGTCCGCCTGCTGCTGGACGGAGTTGATCGAAACGCCGTATTTGCCGAAGGCGGTAGCCACCTTCGCAAGCACGCCCGCTTTGTCCTCCACGGTCATGCGAACGTAATATTCGCTCGTGAAGTCGTCCGCGAATGCGTCCGCTTCCGCTTCGCCGTACGGGAAGCGCATGTGCTCCGTCTGCGCCGCCGCGTACACTATATCGGATACTATCGCGGAGCCGGTAGGCAGATCGCCCGCTCCCCTTCCGTACAGCATTATGTCGCCCACGTTGTTGCCGTTGATGAGAACGGCGTTGAAGGAGCCTTTCACGGAAGCGAGAGGATTATTCTCCAGTATGAACGCGGGATGTACGCGCGCCTCTATCTTGCCGTCCACGCACTTGCCTATCGCAAGGAGCTTCAAGGTATAACCGAAACGCTTACCGTACTCGATATCTACCTTGCTTATCTTGCTGATACCCTCGCGGTAGATCTTGTCGAGCGGTACTTTCTTGTGGAAGCAGAGGGTGGAGAGTATGCTGAGCTTATACATACTGTCGAAGCCGTCCACGTCTGCGCTCGGATTGGCTTCGGCGTAGCCCAGTCTTTGCGCCTCTTTGAGAACGTCGGCGTACTCGAGACCTTCGTCAGCCATTTTCGTGAGTATGAAGTTGGTCGTGCCGTTGACGATACCCATTATCGAATTGATACGGTTGCCCTGCATGCTCGAAGTGAGCGCGCGTATAACGGGAACGCCGCCGACGCAGCTCGCTTCGAAGTAAAGTCCGCCGCCCCCTTCTCTTGCCGCCGCTTCGAGATCGCTCCAGCACTTGCTGAACATCTCTTTATTGGCGGTGACGATGCTCTTGCCCGCTTTAAGCGCGGCGATCAAGAAGGAACGCGCCGGCTCTATACCGCCGAAAAATTCCGCGACTACCTTGATCTCCGGGTCGTTCACTACGTTGTTTATATCCGTGGAAACGATATCGGGATCTACGCCGAGCGCTTCGACTTTCGCCGTATCCTTCTCGAGAATGTGTCTTATCTCGATGTCGATACCGTCCGTCGCCATTATGTCGTCGTGCATATCGCGCAAAATACGGTAAGTACCGCCGCCTACCGTGCCGAGTCCCAATAAAGCCACTCCTACTTTTTTCATATATTTACTCCTTTCAACGGTCTTTATTCAGATCGTATAGTATTTTAAGTCCTTTCAGAGACAACGCTCTGTCTACGGTGTCTATTATTTTACTTCCGGAGGAAGTCACGAGTTCGCTCATACCGCCCGTTGCGATGACTTTGACTTTGTCGTAACCGCTTTCCTCTATCATTCTGCCGATTATGCCTTCGACAAGCCCCGTAAAGCCGTAGATTATGCCCGCCTGCATATTCTGCACCGTCGTTCTTCCGATTATGCTTTTAGGACGGATAAGCTCGATACGGGGGAGCTTCGCCGCGGTATTGGTAAGCGCTTCCGCGCTCGACTTGATACCGGGAGCTATCGCACCGCCGAGGAATACGCCGTCCGCGTCGATGAACCCGAAAGTCGTGGCGCTTCCGAAATCAACCGTTATGCAGGGTCCGCCGTACTCGTAGTAAGCCGCAACCGCGTTGACTATGCGGTCTGAGCCTAACTCCTCGGGCACGAGGTAATTGAGCTGAATACCGAGATTTATGCGGTTATTTACCATTATCGGGCGCTTGTGCGTGTAATAACTGCACATATGCTCGATCGTGTAATTGAGCGCGGGCGCAACCGAACTCATGATCATACCTTCAACGTCGTTGAAAGAATAGCCTTTCGAGCTCAGAAGGTCGAAAAATACCATGCCGAATTCGTCCGCAGTCTTGGTGTGGTCGGAAGCGATACGCCAGGTGGTAGTTATCTTGCCGCCTTCGAGCACCCCGATTTTTATATTGGTGTTGCCTACGTCTAATAATATAACCATAGTAAATCAATCTTAACATTTTTTATCCGATAAGGCAAGTATATTCCCGAATTCCGATAGCCGATTGCTCTATTCCGAGCGTTTACGCCCCTGCGGAACGCAAAAAAAAGGCGTTTCCTTAAAGCGCAATTCCCATAGGGAACGAAAAAACGAATAACGATAAAGAACTCTCGAATAAATTGTTCGAGAGTTCTTTTTGCTTGTAATTAAGTAAGCTAAATTGGAATTTATCGCTTTCTTTGCTTATATATAACGGCAGCAAACCAACTGGCTATAATGAACATCAATATCCCTCGAACAATCTCCGCAACTAGCAATTCTTTGCCGTTCATCACTACGATTTTTGT
>JADINF010000150.1 GCA_017694145.1 Candidatus Stercoripulliclostridium pullicola | reverse complement strand
AAGAGCGATAAGCACTTCCAGCATAAAGTCGGGAAAAGCTTTACCGAGCGCGGCGAAAATATCTCCCACGCTTCTTATTACGGGCATCGTCGTTTCGGACACGCCGACTTCGCTTTTACCCGTAAGCCCTAAAATGAGTACGGCGAGCACGGGACCTATCGAACACAATGCGATCATTCCGAAGGAATCGTTACGGTTGACGTCGCCGCCGCGGACGCCCGCGATACCTATGCCGATCGCCATAAGGAACGGCACCGTTATAGGACCCGTCGTAACGCCGCCCGAGTCGAACGCTATCGTCAGGAAATCTTCGGGCACGAACGCCGCGAGCAAGAAAACCAGACCGTACGCCGCCAAAAGTATATAAGACAGTTTTATTTTGAAATAAATACGCAACAACGCGACCACGAGGAATAATCCTACGCCCGCAGCCACTACAATAAGCAAAACGGTATTTTTACCGTCGCCCTGCTGAAGTTGTTCGGCGAGCACCTGAAGATCGGGTTCCGCTATGGTAATTATGAAACCGAGTACGAAACAGACGAGGAAAACAAAAGAAATATTTTTACGTTTGGAGAGATCGGAGCCCATCGAACTCCCTATCGGTATCATCGCGACGTCCGCGCCGAGCGTGAATATCGCCATACCTATGACGAGAAGCACGGCTGATACCGTAAAAAGCGCGACAGTTCCGTTATCGACTTCGTCCGAGCACAGCGATGCGACGATTATCAAAACCGCTATCGGCAGGACCGAAAAGAAGGATTCCTTAAATTTCGAAAAAATATTCTTAAACATCCGCCTCGCGTACCGCCCGCTTTCCGACGGGCGGCTTATGACTTAAATTATATTCTTACGCACAACGCACAGGCGCGTTACGGACTCAGACCTCCTCGTCTACGGGACGTATCGTTATGGCGTCCACGCCGCGTTTTGCGGGATTTGCGGAAACCGCCGCTCCCGGAACGATTTTCGTTGCGGTAGCTACCGCGTTGTCGAAATCTATCACCGGAAGGCTATACGGCACTATATTGGCATTAGCCGTTATCGTGGCTACGTAAGCCCTCATATAAGGATACAAAGTCTTACTCGCTTCTATGCGCAGTTCGTCAACGCTCGCCGCAGGCGAAAGTATGGCGAAATTCCCCGTAAGCCTTACGTCGAGGTCGAAAGGAACGGGCTCCGTTTCGCTGCCTTTCACCGTTACGGTAATCGACAGCGACAGCGTACGCGCTTCCTTCTTGATATCCATTCGGATATTGGGTTTGATCGTGAAATTTGTCACTCCCTGCGGGAGCGGGTTCGCTTTGAAGTGAGCCTCGTTCACGATATAGTTAATGATCTTGATATTCATGTTTTCTCCGACAGCGATCAGTTTCCGCTACGGAAGCCGAAGCCGTTGACCTCTTTGGCTTTCGTTATGAATACGAAAGCGTTCTGATCGAGTTTCTTGATGATGCGTTTGAGATGAGCGGACTGTTTGCGCTTGACTACACATACTACTATGTGTCTTTCGATATGCGTATATACGCCCTCTCCTCTCGTTATCGTGGCGCCGCGATGCAGTTCGCGCACTATCGCGTCCGCTATCTCTTTGTCCTTATCGGTAACTATATTGAATACCACGCTGGATTGGAGACCGTTGGTAACGACGTCGGCTACTTCGCTCGTCACGAAAAGCGTAATGAACGAATACAGTATCGGCGTCGCAACGTTCATGAATACCGTGCTCGCGTCCACGCCTTTAATGTCGAGAAGTCCCATGATACCGGAGAACATCACCACGATCGAATCGAAAATGAATATCTGCCATTGGACGTTGACGTCGGGATTTTTCTCGTAAGCTATCTTACCGATAATATCTGTACCGCCGGCGCTGCTGTTGGTAAGCAGAGTTCCTCCTAGAGAGACGCCGCAAAGAACGCCGCCCGCTATAGCCGCGAGCACCACTACGCCCGAAGTAAGACTTTCGCCGCGGAACACGGGGAAATCCACCGCGCTGAACAAAGCCATAAATCCCGAATAGAATAAAACAACTATCGTGGAATTTATCGAATACTGCTTGCTGAGCACGAAGAACGACGCTATCACGAGCGGCAGGTTCAGAACGAATACCGTTACCGCGGGGTTGAACCATGTGTCCGCAAGCGCGAGATCGTAACGCGCAACGAGGTTGTAGACCACCGAAGCTATACCGCCCACGCCTCCCGGCGCGAACGCGTTGGGAACGATAAAGACATACGTTCCGAGCGCTCTCAGGAAAGCGAGCAACACGAGTATGCCGTAGAAACCCGCATACTTCCAGAATTTCTTACTGTCGAGTTTTGTCGTCATTTCGGTAAAGCGCGCAACGCGCCCCTTTCGTATAACGTTATTTCGTGCCGAAAAGTCTGTCGCCCGCGTCGCCGAGTCCGGGAAGTATATATCCGTGCTCGTTGAGCTGTCTGTCGAGATTGGCGATGAATACTTTTACGTCGGGATGCGCTTCCGCCACGGCTTCCACGCCTGCGGGAGCGGCTATTATGTTCATAAGGCGAATTTCTTTGCAGCCTTTTGATTTCAGAAGGTCTATCGCCGCATTGGCGGAACCGCCGGTAGCGAGCATCGGGTCGAGGATTATGACGATCTTGTTCTCGATGCCGTCGGGAAGCTTGCAGTAATATTCCTTGGGTTCGAGCGTTTCTTCGTCGCGGTACATGCCGATGTGTCCCACCTTCGCGGTCGGGAAGAGCATGTGCACGCCGTTGACCATTCCGAGTCCCGCGCGGAGCACGGGCACCACCGCCACGGAATTCTCGATAACCACGGTCTGCTCCGTCTTTTCGAGAGGCGTGGTCACCATTATATTGCGAGTGGGCACGTCCTTAAGGCATTCGAAGGTCATAAGCGCGGTTATCTCTTCGACAAGCTCGCGAAAATCCTTCATTCCCGTGTCTTTATTGCGGAGAATGGCTATCTTATGCTGAATAAGAGGATGATGGAAAATTGTTACGTTGGGATAGTTTTTCATAAATGCGTCTCCTTAACGAGAGTCCCCCGCGTGTTAAGCGGGGGACGTGTTGATTATGATTATTCTTTTACTTCCGCTTCGGATTCCGCAGTTTCCGAGGTTTCGAAGCTTTCGCCTTCGGCGGGAACGGTCTCTTTCGCGTTTTCGGATACCGTCTTGGAGGCTTCCACGTGAGCGGAGGGAAGGCTGTCGCCTTTCTCGGGGATCGCGGGAGCTTTGACGAAGAGGTTGACGAGCACGCCGAGGATAAGCGCGGTGGCTATCGAAGAGATGGTGATTATCGCGTTACCGTCTTCGTCGGTGCCGAAGTGGAGTGTAAGTCCGCCGATACCCGCGATAAGTATGGAGCTGACCACGAAGAGGTTCTTGGACTCGCCGAGGTCGATGCCGCGGAGCATGTTAAGACCGGAAACCGCTATGAAGCCGTAAAGGCTGAGGCACACGCCGCCCATTACGCAGCTAGGTATCGTGTTGATGAAAGCGATAACGGGAGCGCAGAACGCCAGCACTATCGCGAGCACCGCCGCGCCGAGGATGCTGACTACGGAAGCGTTTCTCGTGATAGCCACGCAACCGATGGATTCGCCGTAAGTGGTGTTGGGGCAGCCGCCGAACACGGCGCCTACGAAGGAGCCTACGCCGTCTCCGAGAAGCGTTCTGTGGAGACCGGGGTCGGTGATGAGGTCGCGCTCGATGATGGAGCTGATGTTCTTATGGTCGGCGATATGCTCGGCGAAGACGACGAAAGTAACGGGGATATAAAGCAAAGCGATATTCGCAACTCCCGCGCCGTCGAGGGTTTCATAGCCCTTGGTGTGCAGGAAGGAGAAATCGTAATTGATGAAGCTCTCGAGGCGTACGGGCTCGAAGAGCGTCTTGAAAGCGCTGTAGTCCACTATCTTGAGGTAATCGACGTCGGCTACGTATCCGATGATAGAGAAAAGCGAAGCCACGACGTAACCTACCGCGATACCGATGATGAAGGGGATGAGTTTCATCGACTTGTTGCCCTGAACGGAGCAGAATACGATGACGAAGAAGGTAATAAGACCGCAAAGAAGTCCGACGAGGTTATAGCTCATTGCGGAGCCGCTCGCTTTGACGATATCGCCCATGGCGTTGCCGGCAAGAGAAAAACCTATCAGAGCGACGGTGGGTCCGATAACGACGGGAGGCATAAGTTTGTTGATCCACTTGGTGCCCGCAAGTTTGATAACTATAGCTATCACGATATACACGGTCGCCGCAAAAGCCGCGCCGAGCAGAACGCCGAAATATCCGAACGCCACGGCTCCGGTCAGAGGAGCGATGAAGGCAAAGGAGCTTCCGAGGAAGACGGGGCTTCTGAATTTCGTGAAAAGAAGATAGCATATCGTTCCGAAACCTGCGCCGAGCAGAGCGGCGGCGGGAGTAAGAACGTCGGAGCCTACTATTATCGGGACGGCTATCGTCGCGGTGATGATGGCGAGCAGTTGCTGAATGGAAAACGCGATGAGTTTACCAAACGGCGGACGATCGTTTACGTCATAGATCAATTTCATTTGTAACACTCCTCCACAAAGTTTTTCCTATTATATCATCTGTCTCTTATACACATCTGACGCTGC
>JADINF010000149.1 GCA_017694145.1 Candidatus Stercoripulliclostridium pullicola | reverse complement strand
CCAAGCCGGTGATCAAAACCTATATTCCGCCGGCTGAAGAGCCCAGGCAAAGACGGTACGGAGATCGCCCGCAGGGCGCGCCCGGTCAGGGTCGCAGACCGCAGGGCGGCTCGTCCGGTTCGTCGGTTTCGTTCAGACAGTCCGCAATCGATCGCATAAACAACGCGCCGCTACCGCAGGCAGGCGGAAACGCGCCCAAGAAAAAGGTCGCGGACAACCGTCCGGAAGATAAGACGCGCACCAACAAGAAGGCGATGACCAAGAAAGGTTACGTCACAGACGGCGCAGTCGTTGAATACGACGAAATGGGCGAGATCAAGAAGATCCGCACGAGAAAGACCGGCGCGCAGAAGAAAGAGTTTACCGTAACCGAAGCCATGGTTATCGACCACGCGGTGTTCACCAAAGAGAATTTCACGGTGAAAGAACTCGCCGAAAAGATAGGCAAAGCGGGCGCGGAGATCATCAAAAGGCTCTTCCAGCTCGGCATAATGAAGACCATCAACGACAATATCGACTTCGAAACGGCGGAGCTCGTAGCTAACGACTTAGGTATCTCTATAGAGTTACAGAAAGAAGAAACCTCCGAAGAGAAGCTCATTTCTTACTTCGAGAACGAAGCGGAAGACGATCCTTCCTGCCTCAAGCCGCGTCCTCCCATCGTAACGATAATGGGACACGTAGACCACGGCAAGACGTCGATACTGGACTATATCAAAAAATCCAACGTGGCGGCAGGCGAAGCGGGCGGAATAACGCAACATATCAGCGCATACACGACTACCGTTAACGGCAGACCTATATGCTTCCTCGACACGCCCGGACACGCGGCTTTCACGGCGATGCGCGCACGCGGAGCGAACGTGACGGACATAGTCGTCATAGTCGTTGCCGCAGACGACGGCATAATGCCTCAGACAGTGGAAGTCATCAATCACTGTAAAGCCGCCGGCGTCAAGATCATCGTGGCTATCAATAAGATAGACAAGACGGGCGCGGACGTCGAAAGAGTCAAATCGCAACTCACCGAATACGATCTGCTCGCGGAAGAATGGGGCGGCGATATCCCGGTAGTTCCCGTCAGCGCGAAAACGGGCGCGAATATGGATCTTCTCTTGGAGAATATCCTTACCGTAGCGGATATTATGGAGCTTACCGCGAATCCCGACCGTAAGGCTCGCGGTACCGTTGTTGAAGCAAGACTCGACAAAGGCAAAGGACCCATCGCTACCGTACTCGTACAGAACGGAACGCTGTCCGTGGGCGATCACATCGTGGCGGGCACCGTGATAGGTAAAGTCAGGGCAATGCAGGACGACAAGGGCAGGAACGTGAAGAAAGCGGGTCCTTCCATGGCTGTCGCGATCCTCGGTCTGGACGAAGTTCCCGATTCGGGCGATCAGCTCATGGCGGTAGACGACGAGAAACTCTTGAAGAGCGTTGTCGCAGAGCGTATCGCGCGCGATAAAGAAAAGAAACTCAACAGCGGAAAGATCACGCTCGACGACGTATTCCGCGGCATCGAGGAAGGCAAGCTCAAGGATCTTAACATCATCATCAAAGCCGACGTGCAGGGCTCGGTCGAAGCTATCCGCGAAAGTCTTACCGAGCTCAGTACCGACGAAGTGCGCGTCCGCGTGGCGCACGCCATGGTAGGCGCGATCAACGAGTCCGACGTAGCGCTCGCCGATTCGATCAACGCGATAATCATCGGCTTCAACGTCCGTCCGCACGCCAACGCGAAAGCGGCGGCGGAAGCTAAGAAAGTCGAGATAAGACTTTACCGCGTGATATACGACGCCATCAACGACGTGAAATACGCTATCAAAGGTCTTTCCGCTCCGAAGTACAAAGAGCAGTATCTCGGCAAAGCGGAAGTGCGCGCGATATATAAGATCAGCGGCGTGGGTACGATAGCGGGCTGTATGGTTCTCGACGGCAAGATCGTCAAAAACGCGAAAGTCCGTCTTATCCGCGACAACGTAGTGGTTGCGGACACGGCGATAGAGTCTCTGAAGCGCATGAAAGACAACGTCAAAGAAGTCGTATCGGGCTATGAATGCGGTATCGGACTTGCCAACTGCAACGACATACTCGAAGGCGATATCATCGAGTCTTTCGAGGTGGTGGAGGACCGTAGCTGAAGCGCGTAGCGTAAACGGGAGAGATCGTTTATGAAAATAGAAAGAGTCAATTCGGAGATCCGTAAAGAGCTTATGGAGCTTATAACGCTCGAAGTCAAAGATCCGCGAGTGCACGATTGCGAAATGTTGAGCATAATGCGTGCGGAAACGACGGGAGATCTCAAATACTGCAAGGTATACGTGAGCGTAATGGGCTCGCCCGATCCCGCGGGAGTGATATCGGGACTTAACGCGGCTTCGGGATATCTCAGGAACGAACTGTTCGCGAGACTCAAGATACGCGCCGTGCCCGAACTTATATTCGTGCTGGACGACAGCATAGAATACGGGCTCAAAATAGACCGTATCCTGAAAGAACTCAATAAGGACGAGAAGAAATAATGTACGAGAGGATCACCAAAAGACTGTTTTCGGCAGAGAGCGTAGCCGTGTTTATGCACATAAACCCGGACGGCGACTGCGTCGGAAGCAGTCTTGCCATGTACGCTTATCTCAAGAATCTCGGGAAAACGGTTGACGTTTACGTCGAGAAAAAAGAAGATATTCGCGAAAATCTCCGTATTTTGCCCAATATCGAAGCGATAGGGGTGTGCGAAGGCAAGCGTTACGACCTGGGTATCGCGCTCGATTGCGGAAGCGCGAGCCGCATGGGTAACGCCTCGGCGAAAGTGTATTTCGACAAGTGCGACGAAAGGATATGCTTCGACCACCACGAAACCTCCGAACCTTTTGCCGACGAAACCGTATTCGAAAACGTAGCGGCTACGGCGCAGATATTATATAAGTTTTTCAAAGAAAACGACGCTTCCGCGATAGACAAAGACGTGGCGACCTGCCTTTACGCGGGGCTTCTTACCGATACGGGAGCGTTCGCTTTTTCCAATACGAGCGACGAAACGTTGCGCATTGCGCTGGAATTGCGTTCTTACGGTATAGACGCTTACCGCCTTCTGTACAAGCTCGTCAAAGAGGAGCGTCGCGAAATATTCGAACTCCGTAACCGAGTGCTCGGTAAGGCAAAGTTTTTCCTGGACGACCGTATGGGACTGATCGCTTTCATGAGATCGGACTTCGAAGCCACCGGTACGCAGGATAAGGATACCGAAGGGATCATCAATTCGCTTATAAACATTGAGGGCGTGAAAATTGCGGTTTCCGTAGCGGAAATGGCGGATAAACGCGCGTTCAAGGTAGGTATCCGCACCAAAGACGGTGTAAACGCAGGTAAATATGCGGCGCTTTTCGGAGGCGGAGGTCACGCCAACGCAAGCGGTTGCCGTATATATGCGGACTACGACGAAACCGTAAAAAGGCTGACGGAAGCGGCTAAACTCGTTCTCGACGGCGACGGAGCGGAATAGAAATGATCTGCGGGTTCCTGAACGTCAACAAGAAAAAGGGCATGACTTCCTCGCGCGTAGTGGGTAAGGTCAAAGGTATTCTGCGCGCCAACGGCATATCGGGAGTAAAGGTAGGACATACGGGTACGCTCGATCCGGACGGCGAAGGAGTTTTGCCGGTAGCCGTAGGCAGAGCTACGAGGCTTTTCGATATTTTGAGCGAAAAGACCAAAGTTTATTATACTGAATTCGTATTCGGTAAGACCACGGATACTTTGGACGCTTCGGGCGTTGTGACCGCCTTATCCGAAGTTATGCCCGAAAAAAACGATATACTCGCGGTAATTCCCGCGCTTATCGGGAATATCGATCAGATACCGCCCGCATACTCCGCCAAATCGGTGGACGGCAGACGGGCTTACGATCTCGCGCGCGAAGGTAAGGAATTCGAACTCAAAGCGCACAGAGTGCGTATAGAAAGCATAGAATATTGCGGCGAACGCGAGGGCGGCGCGCACGCTTTCCGTATTACTTGCGGAGGCGGTACTTATATAAGGAGTATCGCGCGCGATATGGCGCAAGCTCTCGGCACTTACGGATATATGCGCTATATACGAAGGGAGCGGAGCGGAATATTTACCATAGAAGACTCCTGTACCGTAGAGGAGCTAGAAGGCGGCATAGTTGATAAAATAATACCGATAGAAGCGGTATTGAGCGATTTTCCGCGTTACGATTGCCCTTCGCGCGAAGTTGCTCGCGTTCTTAACGGCGTCAAGGCGGAGCTCGAAGGAATGCCCGAAGGCGTATTCCGTCTTTACTGCGACGGCGTGCTTACGGGACTTGCGGGAAACGATAACGGCACGATAGAAGTAAAAACGAGGCTTATATAATGGGCGGAACGTACGAATTACAGAAACAGCGTACTGCGGAGAAAGAAACGGAAAAAGGGCGCATGCTTGCGCTCGGCTTCTTCGATTGTCTGCATCGCGGGCACAGGGAAATAGTGTCCCGAATGCTCTCCGTATGCGACCTATGCAATTTCGAACCGCATATATTTACTTTCGACGACGATTTTTTCGAGGCGCTCGGTAGCGATACTCGTCTCGTATACCTTCTGGAAGAACGGCTCGAACTGTTCGAAGAGGCGGGAATTCCGCGTAAAAACGCGCTTATAGCTACGCCTTCGGCGGACTTTCTCGAAATAAGCGCGGACGATTTTCTCGCGATGTTGGACGGTTACAACCTTTCCGCGGTCATAGCGGGCGAAGATTTCCGTTTCGGCAAAGGCGCGGCTTACGGAATGGCGGAGCTCGAAGGATGGGCGCGCTCGCGCGGTATAATAGCGATAAAACAACCGCTTCTTAAAGAATGGGACAGGAAAATATCCAGCTCCGATATACGCGAATTTCTGGCGATAGGCGAAGTCGCGGCGGCTAACGCATTGCTCGGAAGAAGATATTTTGCAGAAGGAAGCGTATTGCACGGGAGGGGCGTCGGCAAAAGTTTCGGACTTCCCACGGCAAATCTTACTTTACCTAAAGAAAAGCTGCTTCCTTTCGACGGCGTGTACGAAACGCGCACCGTGGTAGACGGCGTCAAATACCGTTCGGTCACCAACGTAGGCGCATGTCCCACGTTCGGCGAAACGGTGAAAGGCGTCGAAACGCACATAATCGGCTTCGACGGCGACGTGTACGGTAAAAAGATCCGCGTGGAGTTCGTGGACAGAATAAGGAGCATATTCCGCTTCGATTCCAAAGAAGAATTGAAAAAACAAATCGAAAGCGACGTAAGAAGGGTGATTGAAAGCGATGATTAGATTCGGTGTTGCGGGTAATTCCCAAAGTTTTTTCGACGAAGGACATACTACTACGATAGAAGCCGCTCCCTGGTGCGCGGCGCGCGGGATAGACGTATTCGAGTATTCGTTCGGCAGAGGAGTCAATCTTCCGGAAGCTACCGCGCGTAAGATAGGCGACGCATTCAGGGCTAGCGGCGTCGAGATGAGCGTGCACGCTCCGTATTTTATAAATCTTGCCAATCCCGACCCGGAGATGATATCCAAATCCTTCAACCATATCACTTCTTCGTGCAAGAAGGTTAAAGATTTCGGAGGCGACCGCGTAGTGGTGCATCCGGCGACTCAAGGCAAGGCGACCAGGGAGGAAGCGCGCAGAGTGATGCTCGATAATGCGGCGCGGCTTACGGACGTGCTCGGCGAAGCAGGGTACTCCGGTATTAAGATATGTTTCGAAACGATGGGAAAGCTCGCGCAGATGGGAACGCTCGACGAGATAATCGATATTTGCGCGCTGAGCCCCGATTTTTACCCGTGCATAGACTTCGGACATATCAACGCGAGGGAGCAAGGTATTCTAAATAAACCAGAAAACTATAATAATATACTACAAAAAATGACCGATTTCATGCCAAAATACAAGGTTTTCGGTATGCACGTGCATTTCAGTAAGATACAGTACGGCGCTAAGGGCGAAATAAGGCATCTCACGTTTGCCGATACCGAATACGGTCCCGATTACCGCCCGCTTATGGAACTTTTCTTCGCTATGAAACTTGAGCCCGTGGTCATCTCGGAGTCCGACGGCACGCAGGCGGAGGACGCCGCCGCGATGAAAGAATATTTCCGCTCGATAGGCGGCGCGGTGCGCTGAAGACGCAAGCGGTGTTTCGTATAAGGAGAGTTTAAGCGCGGGTGCGTTCTTTCTGAGCGTGCCCGCGCTTTACTATATACCGTGTTCGGTTCCCGCAACTCTTTACGGCAGCAGATCGAAGATGTTATCCTGCGATATTCCTGTGATATAGCTGTCCGGCACTCTTCCGAGCAGAATGTCCTCTGCGAGTACGAAATCCATACTGACCGTCACGTCCTGCGCTTTGAGCGGGACCAGCATGTGCACGGTGGTAGTGATACGCATAACGAGTCTGTGTAACGTCTGATTTATTCCTTCCGCATAATAGAAAGAGTTTATTTTCACGTCGACTACGCCTACCGGACTTACGTTTATGCTTATGTCGCCGCCTTTGTCGGCTATAAGCGATATACCCGTGAAAGCTCCTGCGGGGATCTCTATCGAACCCGAAGTTATTTTGTCAATGCTAGCCTGAACCTCGCGTTGAGCATGTACTACCAGGCTGTTGATTCCTGCGGTATTGGCTCTCACTAGCGTTATTTCACCCTCGGAATTTTTTTCGTATTCGAAAAAATCCCCGTAAAAATCCGCCAGTTTATGTATATTTGCGTTAGCTTCCACATAAGCCGCCACGGTCTGAGCGCGTATTTCCGCTTCGGCGATCTCGGCTACGAGCGGCGCTCCGACTTTAGCGAAATACAGCGCCGTGAGAGTGCACAGAAGCGCCGCTATCAGTATGAATGCCGTCGCTTTGTAAGCTTTGCGTCTGCTGTTTTTGCCGTATGTGTGCGCGTGCATATATTAATATATGTTTTTATGCCAAATAAATTGCAAACGTTTATAGCGAATGATATAATATTGGCAATATTTTGTTCAGGAGTATTTTCAAATGAAAGACCAAATCGGTAAACTTATCGAAGCACGACGGTCCGCTATCGAGAATTCCGATCTTCCGGAAAGCGTTAAGTCCATGCTCGTCAGGCATTACGAATTGTCTGTCGAAGGACTTAAAATAATAGCGGAAGCCGGCATTTTCAAAGAATTGAACGACTTGAGAGTGAAGTACGTAGGCAAGAGCGGCGAAATCACCTCGCTTATGAAATCGTTGAAGGACGTCCCCGCGGACAAGCGTCCGTTGACAGGTAAATTCATCAACGAACTCAAAACCCTTTTCGAAAACGCCATATCCGAGCGCGAAGCGCTTCTCGCGGCGAGCGAACGCCGCTCGAGAGAGGAACGCGAAAGTCTTGACGTAACTCTTTCGCCGCCCGCGACGACCGCCTCGTCCCGCCCCGGCGCGTTGCATCCGCTTACGCTCGTCAAAAACGATATCGTCAAAATATTTACCGGTATGGGCTTCACGATAGTTGACGGTCCCGAAGTGGAATATACCAAATACAATTTCGGACTGCTCAATATCCCCGAAGATCATCCCGCGAGAGATCCCGCGGACAGCTTCTATATCACGCCCGACATACTTTTGCGTTCGCAGACCTCTTGCGTTCAGGCGCGCACTATGGAAACCATGGCGCCGCCTTTCCGTATCGTATGCCCGGGTAAAGTTTACCGCCCCGACGAGGACGCCACCCACAGCCCGATGTTCCAGCAGATAGAAGGGCTTGTGGTAGACAAGCACGTCACGCTTTCCGACCTTAAAGCGGTGCTCGAAGAGTTTGCGCGTAAATTTTTCTCCGCGGATACCAAGGTGCGTTTCCGTCCCTCGTTTTTCCCGTTCACCGAACCGAGCGTGGAAGTCGACTTAAGTTGCGCCATGTGCGGCGGCAAAGGTTGCCGTCTGTGCAAAGGCACCGGCTGGCTCGAGCTTCTCGGAGCGGGCGTCGTCAATCCCGCCGTATTCGACATGTGCGGAATAGACAGCTCCGTTTACAGCGGCTTTGCTTTCGGTATAGGTATCGAGCGCGCCGCTATGATCAAGTACGGTATTCCCGACATGCGCCTTCTTTTCGACAACGACGTGCGTATTCTGGAACAGTTCAGATAGGAGGATAGGAAGATGCTTGTACCTTTGAAATGGCTTAAAGATTTCGTGGATATAAATATCGGCGTCGACGAGCTCGCCGCCAAACTCGTTTCCTGCGGATTCGAGATAGAAGAAGTGATTTATCAGGCGGAAGCCGTTAAAGGAGTGCGTACTGCGCTCATTACCGCTTGCGAAAAACACCCGCAGGCGGACAAACTCATCGTTTGCGACATCGACGTGAACGACGGCGTCAAACGCAGGATAGTTACCAACAATACCTGGCTCAAGCCCGGCGACAAGGTGGCTGTCGCGCTCGACGGCGCGAAACTAGCGTCGGGGAAAACGATCCGCGAAGGCGATCTGCGCGGAGTACATTCCGCGGGAATGTTCTTGGGCGGCGCGGAGCTTAACCTCACCGAGCACGATTATAAAGGAGCGGGAGAAGATAAAGTTCTGTTGCTCGATCCCGAAACTCCCGTCGGCGTAGACGTCAACGAAGCTTTAGGGACGGACGACGTCATACTCGACGTCGCGATAACCGCCAACCGTACCGACGCCAACGGCATACTCGGCATAGCGAGAGAAGTGGCCGCCGTGACCGGACAACCTCTCAAGTTGCCCGCCGATTACGCGGAACTTCCCGAAGGCAACGAGATAGGGAAACGCCTTGAGATAGTCAACGAAGCCCCCGACCTTTGTCCGAGATACCTTGCGGCTATGCTGGAGAACGTCGTGATAACCGAATCTCCTCTCTATATCAAACGCAGGCTCAAGGCGGCGGGATTACGTCCCATAAACAATATAGTAGACGTCACCAACTATGTGCTTCTCGAAGTGGGACAACCGATGCACGCATTCGATCTGAGGCAGATCAAAGGCGGCAAAATAGTGGTGCGCAGGGCGCATAAGGACGAGAAGATAGTCGCTCTCGACGACAAGACTTACGCTCTCGACGAAAGCAATCTCGCTATCTGCAACGCCGAAGAGCCTATGGCAATAGCCGGCGTTATGGGCGGCAAAGGTTATTCGATTTTCGACGACACCGATACGGTGGTATTCGAGAGCGCGCGTTTTGCGCGCGACAGCATCCGCCGCACTTCCCGCAGTATAGGTCTGCGTTCCGATTCCTCCGCGCGTTTCGAGAAAGGTATCGACTATTATTCGCAGGAAGCGGGTCTGCGTAAAGCCGTAGGTATGGTGCTCGCGAACGGTTGGGGAACTCTCGTCGAAGGTACGATCGACAGTTTCCCCGTAAAACCCGACAAAAAGGTGGTCCGTTTCACCGCTTCGGACGTCGAGAACATACTCGGAATACCCGTTCCGGCGGATAAGATAGTTTCCATACTCAATTCGCTCACTCTCGTCACCGTGACAGACGGGGAATATATGGAAACGACGATTCCCGGTTACCGCGAAGACATCGTGGGGATAAACGACATCGCGGAAGAAGTCATACGCATATACGGTTACGACCACTTCGGTAACGACGCGGTGATGACCGGGGCGCTCGCTTCCGGCGGTAAGACCGAAGAGCAGGAATTTACCGACAAAATAAAAGATTATCTCGTAGGGTGCGGCGCATACGAAATAGTAACGTATTCTTTCATAAGCCCCAAGGCGTGGGATATGCTCGGACTTCCCGACGACAGCCCCTTACGCGACAACGTCAAGCTCACCAATCCTCTCGGCGAGGATTACAGCGTGATGCGCACGACTCTTGCGCACAGCATGATCAGGACGCTTGCCACCAACTGCACCCGCGGCAACAAAGAGGGCAGATTCTTCGAACTTGCCAAAACCTATATCCCAACGGAACCTGTAGAGGATCTGCCGATAGAGGAGAACAAACTTGCGATAGGCGCTTTCGGAGAACGCGAAGATTTCTATACTTTCAAATCGGTTGTCGAAAATCTTTTCGGCACGTTGCGCATAGACGTGCGCTTCGAACGCACGGAACTTCCTTACATGCACCCCACGCGCACCGCAAAAGTGATCGCGTCGGACGGGAAAGAACTCGGATACGTGGGCGAAGTCCGCGCGGAAACCGCGGCGGCATACGGAGTGGAAAAGCGCTTGTATCTTGCGGAACTCGATGCGGAATACGCAGTCAAAAATGCTTCGAAATATTCGGGCTTCCGTAATATTTCCCGCTATCCCGCGGTGGAACGCGACCTTGCGCTCGTATGCGACTCGGCTACCGAGGCGGCTAAAGTCATCGACTGCGTGAAAGAAGCTTGCGACAAAGACATACTTTCCGACGTAACGGTATTCGACGTGTATACCGGCGGCGCGCTCGGCGCGAGCGGTAAAAAGAGCGTCGCTATCAAACTCGTATTCCGCAGCGATTCGAGAACGCTTGCTGACGCCGAAGTCAACGCGCAGATAGACGCGACGCTTAAAGCGCTTAAAGAAAAACTCGGTATCATTCTGCGCTGAACGGTAGGTAAAGATAAAGGATCAACGGTGGATCATGGAAGAAAGAACACTTAAAGCACTCGAATTCGATAAAATATTGGACTCCGTTGCGGCGTTCGCTTCTTCCGAACCCGCCCGCGCGGCGGTAAGAGAGATACGTCCTTTCGACAATATCGATTACGTGCGCGAACTTATAGACGAGGTGGAAGAGGCCGACAAGATCGCCTTCGAATACGCGACGAATCTTTCGTTCGCTTTCGATAATATCGATTTCGTTCTCGATAAAGCGGCTGTAATGTCCGTGCTTTCCATGGGCGAGTTGCTGAGGGTGAGCAGGATGCTCCGCGTGGCGCGCAACGTGCGTACCGGCATAGCCAAAGTGCCAGACGACAGTCTTAAACTCCTTAAACGCATAGCGACTTCGTTATATACTGATAAAAATCTGGAGGACGAGATCGACAACGCGATCGTTTCCGAAACGGAGATGCACGACAGAGCTTCCGAGGATCTTCGTCAGATACGCATGCGTATCCGTAAGACGGGCGAAGCCATCAAAACAAAGCTGTATTCTTATATAACTTCGCCTTCTTATTCCAAATATCTTCAGGACAATATCGTCACCGTGCGCGGCGACAGATACGTGATACCGGTGAAAGCGGAATGCAGAAGCTCCGTTCCGGGGCTCATACACGATCAGTCGGCTTCGGGACAAACGCTTTACGTCGAGCCGATGGCGGTGGTAGAACTCAACAACACGTTGAAAACGCATATCATTGCCGAGCAGCAGGAGATAGAACGCATTTTGAGAGCGTTTACTCTGAAGGTGAGCGTGAGCGTAGACAAGATACGCGACAGCTTCGATAAGATAGTCAAACTCGACACCGTTTTCGCCAAAGCGTATTACGCCAACGCGCATAAATGCTGTAAACCGGTAGTCAACGATAAAGGTATCATAGACATCTCGAAAGGCAGACATCCGCTGATAGCTCCCGAGAAGGTAGTCCCCACGGATATAAGGCTTGGTAAAGACTTCGATCTGCTTTTCGTGACCGGTCCCAACACGGGCGGTAAAACGGTCGCGTTGAAGCTTGTGGGATTGCTTTCGGCAATGTGCGCCGCGGGAATGTACGTTCCCGCAAGAGAAGCGGAACTCTCGTTGTTTTCCGATGTATATTGCGACGTCGGCGACGAGCAGAGCATAGAACAGAATCTGTCTACGTTCTCCGCGCACATAGCTAATATAGTGCGCATTACCGACAGAATGGACTCGAATTCGCTTGTTTTATTGGACGAGCTCGGAGCGGGTACGGATCCCACGGAAGGCGCGAGCCTTGCGATGAGTATTTCCGCTTTTATAAAGGAAAAAGGCGCGAAAGCGGTCATTACCACCCATTACAACGAACTCAAAGAATACGCGGTCGTCACGCCTCGTGCGGAGAACGCGAGCATGGATTTCGATCCCGTTACGTACAATCCCACGTATAAACTTATCGTAGGGACTCCGGGAGCGTCCAACGCCTTGCTGATAGCGAAAAAGCTCGGACTTAACCAGAGTATCATAGAGAGGGCTCGCGCCGGTATAGAGAGCGGTAAACTGGAATTCGAGAACGTGCTCGAAGCGCTCGAAAGAGCGCGCAGGCAGGCAGCGGAAAACGAAGAAAAAACCGCCGAAGCCCTTAAAATCGCCGAAGAAACGAGAAAAGCCGCGGAAAGGGAACGCGACAGGCTTTACGCACAGCGCGAGAAACTCAACAAGAACGTGAGGCGCGAAACGAAGCGACTCGTCGAAGAAGCGATGACGGAAGCCAACGAGATCATTTCGGCAATTCGCGAGTTATTGGACGATCCGACCGAAGCAAACCTTTTCAAAGCGCGCAAATTGCGCAAATCTCTCGAAAAATATATCGTTCAGGAAGACAACGAATTCGAAGGTTTCGGCGAAGAAGCGGAAGGCGATATCCGCGAAGGCGACGCCGTGCTCGTGCGCCCGCTGAAAGTGGAAG
>JADINF010000148.1 GCA_017694145.1 Candidatus Stercoripulliclostridium pullicola | reverse complement strand
CTCGCCGCGGAAGCGGAGAGCATCTCCTCGAACCCGGCGAGAGTTTCTTCCTCGTCGCCTATGAGCTCCGAATATTCGGGCAATATCCCTTTCCTGAATTTCTCCGCCGCGGCAAGATTGCTTTTTCTGAGGTTTTCGTCCACTCCGTCCAACGCTTTATCCAGCAATGCTTCGAATTCGTCGCCCTCTATAAGCCCGAGCGCGACTTCCGCGTATTCTTTTACGGGTGCGCGACCCGAAGCGAATTTTGCCGCAACGACCGCTAATTTCGCGCGTATCGCTTCGAAACGCTCGCCTTCGCCTTTGAGCGGCTCGGCAAACCCCGCGAAATTCAGATTGCGCGCCATCGCGTAATTCTCGAACAGGAACACTTCATCTTCGTCCGCTCCGAAAAGAGGATTTTTCAAAAGTGCGAACACCTTGTCGCGTCTTAAGCCGAAACGCGCGACTTCTATACAGGAAATGAGGTATTTGTATACCAACGAACCGCTCATCGGATACCTGATGTCGATAAAATGCGGTATACCGTAGCGCATAAGCACTTCTTTGAGTTCGAGCTTGTGCTCGGGACAGCAGTCGATTATCGCGATATCCTTATAGCGGTAACCTTCGCGGCGCGTAAGCCTCGCTATCTCGTGCGCCACCGCATTGAATTCTTCGAAGATATTTTCCTCTTTGAAAAGGACAACGGCGTCGCCTTCGTTTTTGGCAAGACCTTCCGTTCCCGCGAAAAGACCTCTGTTAAGCGCGGCGAAAGGTTCGGGAACGTTTTCGCCTACGTCGCGCGCCTCGTCGAAAGGCGCGCCGCCTCTCGCCGCCGCGGCGAGCAATCCGTCTATGTTTTCCGCAGGATAAAGATCGCGGTTGTAACCGTCGTTGGTATAAACGACGCCCACGGTAAGCGAGCGCGCGTAGCGCGCGAGCGCCGAAACGATTTCCACCTGTTTCCCGGAGAAGGTGTCGAAGCCTAGCACGTACACGTCGGAAGCGGCTATCTTTGCCGACGACGGAAGCGACTTTATGAACGCTTCGAGCCTCGTGGTGCTGTCGTATTTACCTATTGAAAGTTCCTTAAGATATTCCGCATACAACAGCGCTATGTCGATATTCTTTGTTTTGGTCGCGCCTGTAAGTTTAGGTATCGCTTCGCGTAGCGTTTCCACGCTCACGCCGTTGTTGCGCAAAGCGGCTATGACCGCGAACATCTCGCGCGCGAAGCCCGCTAGCCGCGCCACGGTCTTGTAATGCTTCAGTTCGTCCGCATGTCTGTTGATGACTTTTTTTAGAATGAGAACGGCTCCCTCTTTACTGAGGCAGCCCCTGCCGTCTTTAAGTTCTTTCGCCGCAAGGCGTGAGAAGGAAACGACTTCCACGTTAAGCGCCCCTTTCGTTCCGGTAAGCTCCGGAATAAGCTTTTCTACGGACAACGTGTAACTGTCGGGCACGACGACTATGTGCCTCGTTCCGGGCACGTTGCGTGCGGCAAGTTCTCTTATGACCGCTTCCGCGGCGGCGTTTATCGTGTTTGCTTTGAGTAAGAGCGGCATGGCTTCCCCGTCGTTGTTCACACGGCTTTATCTTCCGTAAGCGCGCGTTACGCTCGCGCGTGTGTACCTAATTATTGTACTACGCGTGGGTCCCGCCGTCAAGGTCGCATGAGTCAGAATATTCTCGCCGCTATCACCGAACCGTCGTCGCGCTCGGAGTTATCCCCCTGCAATCTCGTGAAATCCGTGATCACCGCTTCCGCCACGTCGTCGGGATTGACGGTATCGAGCCCGGACAAAAGCTCCGTAAGCCCCTCCCTGCCTATCGCGTCCGCCACTCCGTCGGTAACCATTACGAGGAATTCGCCGGGCTGAAGCCGCGTCGAATAAGTCACCGGTTCGGCGCCGAGAACTATTCCCAACGGCAACGAGCCGCACTCCACGACTTCGACTTCCCCTTTGCGGACTATGAAGCTTTCTCTGGCTCCCTGTTTGATTATATCGACTTCGCCCGTGAAAGTGTCTATGACCGCGATGTCCACGGCGTTGAATTCCTCTTTACCGCGCAAAGCGAGCAATCCTCCGACGCTTCGCAGAACGGTCCTGTGCTCGAAACCCGCTTTATAGAAACTCTCTATAAGACTGACGGCGTAACGCGAATTTCTCGCGGCGGGAGCGTCATGTCCCATGCCGTCGGAAAGCACTATCATGACTTTCCCGCGCGACAAACGGACGACGTTTTCCTTGTCGCCGCAACCGTCGGCTCCCGCGGCGACAACGCGGTCGCCGTAAGCCACTCTGTAACGGGGCATCGGCTCGTAAGTGAGATTTATTAAGCCGTTTACGGTGGGCGTCTTGTCCGCAAGGCACATTTTCCTCTCCATAACGGCGTTGACCGTTTCCGCAAGGGCGGCGCGCTCCGCGTCCTCCTCTTTAACGCTCATACAGAGATCGTCGTCGCCGTAAATATAAACGTCGCGCGCGCTTATAAGTCTGCGGTTCAGTTCCTCTTTGAGGCGTTTCTCTTTGGGGTGATCGTAGACGAGCGGCTCGCCGATTTCCGAAGCGAGCGAAGCGAGTATCTCGGCAAGCGAACTCAACTGGTCACGCAAAAGTCCTCTGCTTTCGTCAGCGCCCGCGCGCAGCTCGGCGGCGTGCTTTTCCCTCGAAAGTATCTCGTTTGTCACGGCTATCACGCCGTGTAATTTCCTGCATCTGGAACTTAAAAAAGGAGAAGCGTCGAGAATGCTCGCTTTCCCCGAATATACGGCGCTCGCGGTGAGCTCGCCGATTACGGCTTCGGTGGAGCTTCCGCCCAATGCCGTGCGACATTCTTTCGCGTTAAGGCAATCCGTACAACATCTTTCGGATACCTCTTTCGCTATTTCAGAAGAATTCGGCAGGCTGTCGACACGAGAGTCGTCCGCCAGTATGCCGCTCATTTCGCTCAATCCCTCGCTAAGACGCGCAAGCTTTACCATAAGCGCGTTGCGATTGCGGTTTATCACGGTGCGCGTTACCGAGTAAGCGCCGTCGGTAGTAGCGAGCGAATGCACGTAAGATTTGAATTTTTTGGGAGTGGCTATGGCGAATACCGTAGCCGCGGCAGGCATAACCAGGGAAAGATAATGCGCTTCCGTGACGCCCGTAAGCATCATGACCGCGCTTAACGCTATCCCCGCGACGCCTCCGAAATAAGCGTAGTCCGCAGGGAAAAGCGACGTGGTCAGCGCATAAAGCGCGGTATAGAC
>JADINF010000147.1 GCA_017694145.1 Candidatus Stercoripulliclostridium pullicola | reverse complement strand
AAGCATTATGCGGACAATCTCCTGATAGCATGCGGTTCCGAAGCGGTCGTATTACCTATAAAAGGGATAGAGGAAGCTAGGCTTGCGGGACGCGTGGTCACGAACGCCGAAATATTTTCACTCAAAGAGCTCCCCTCCTCGCTCGTTATTATAGGAGGAGGCGTCGTGGGCGCGGAAACCGCTTCATACTTTGCTTCCGCGGGAAGCAAGGTTACCGTGATAGAAGCGACTCCACGCCTTCTCGGCTCCGTAGACCGAGACGTGGCGGAAGTAATAACCAAAGCGCTTACACGTAAAGGCGTCAGATTCCTTACCTCCTCTACCGTAACGGAGATAACGCCCGACGGGGTGATCTGCTCCGGTGCGGAAAACGGCTTTATCGAAGGGGACAAAATACTGCTCTCGGCGGGACGTCGCGCCGTAACGGAAGGATACGGGCTCGAAAATCTCGGCGTGGTAACGACCCGCGCGGGGATAACGACGGACAAGAGCATGCGCACGAACGTCAAAGGCGTATACGCGGCGGGCGACGTGAACGGAAAATCGATGCTCGCTCATACCGCTTACCGCGAAGCGGAAGCGGCGGTGAACGATATGCTCGGCATTCCCGACGAAGTAAACTACGACGCCGTGCCGTCGGTCATATACACTTCTCCAGAAGGCGCGTCCGTAGGCATAACCGCGGAGACGGAGGACGTAAGGTATGCAACGGTAAAGATCCCCGCCGCCTATTCGGGGCGCTACGTAGCCGAATGCGACGAGCGGGACGGCTTTCTCAAACTTATAGCCGACAGGGAACGGGGCATACTCGCGGGAGCGCACGCCGCGTTACCTTACGCGGGCGAGATAATAACCGCCGCCACCGCGCTCATCTCACTGAAAACTCCTCTCGACGAGGCGAAAAAAATCGTCTTCCCCCACCCTACCGTCGCCGAGCTCATGAAAACCGCGCTCGACGCGCTTTGATTTTACCTAAGACGGATAAAACGCAAACAGCAAATCACGTTATTAACTTATATTTATTCGCAGAAAAGGCGCGCCATACGGCGCGCCCTTCGACATTTATTAAGTCAATTGACGACATCAGAGTTTGTTCTCCTTGGCAAGCTTGGCGTGTTTGCCCATGAGGAATACGCCTTTGAATATCTTGCCCCAGGCTTTGAGTCTGTGCTCGCGGTTGAAAAGCATTATGAGCCCTGCCGCCATGTCGTCGCTGAGAAGTCCTCCCGACATATTCGACATTGCGCGTATCGGGGTCTGCATTATGATGGCGACCATTATCGCGCTCGAACCGAGACCGTTGTCTTTGATACACTTCGGTATAAGCCACGCTATAAATCTGCCGAGCATGCTTCCCGCTCTCTTCGCGTCCTCGAACGTGGACGAGAAATCGAGCTTATAATCGGAGGGTTTGTCGAGCGCGGCGGGTTCTCTTGCAAGAAGCGTCGCGAATTCGGCGTCGGATACCGCTTCCACTTTGCCGCCGTAATAGGAAGGAAGCCTTGCCGCGTCGTCGCCCGCGGCGTCCGCGTCGCCTTTCACGTTCACGGTAGCCTCGAGCCTTATATCCCGAGACGAAGCGCCGACAAGTATTTCGAATTCACCGGATTCCACCTTCCAGTCCTGCGCCTTAACGTCGTAATACGCAAACGCGCGCTTGTCGAGCGTGAAGGAAACCGTCTTTTTTTCGCCGGGCTCGAGCGACACCTTGTCGAACGCCTTGAGCTCCTTGACGGGACGGTATACGCTGCTTACCTTGTCCGCAACGTACACCTGCACGGCTTCCTTGCCGAATACCTTACCCGTATTCTCCACGGTGAACGAAAGTTCGAGGTTCTCCGCGTTTATATCGATTTCGGGCTGCTCTATTTTGAGATCCGAGTACCCGAATTCGGTATAAGACAGTCCGTATCCGAACGGGAAAAGTACTTTCTTTTCCGCTTTGTCGAAGTAACGGTAACCTACGTAAAGACCTTCTCTGTACTGCACCGCCGCGGTGCCGCCCGGAAAATACGCGCTCGCCGCTACGTCCTCCAAAGCGACGGGGAACGTTTCGGGAAGCTTGCCGGAAGGATTGACTTTACCGAAGAGTATGTCGTATACGGCTTCGCCCGAAGCTTCGCCGCCGAGGTAGGCTTCGAGCACGCCCTTTACCTTGGGAAGCCATGGCATCGAAACGGGCGAACCGTTATGCAGTACGACTACGGTATTAGGATTGGCTTCCGCCACCGCTTCGATGAGCTTCACGTGTCCCGCGGGCATATCGATATGCGTGCGGTCGAAGCCTTCCGATTCGTAGGCGTCCGTAAGTCCCGCAAAGACTATCGCGACGTCCGCTTTCTTAGCCGTTTCGACGGCTTCCGCTATAAGCGTAGCGTCCACTTCGTCCCTCTCGGTATATCCGTCGGCGTAAATTCTGTCTATTCCTTCCGCCGCGTCCCAGGCGCCGACCACCTTATACGTATTGATATGCGAGCTGCCGCCGCCCTGATGGCGCGGAGCCTTTGCGAATTTACCGATAAATGCGTATTTCTTGTCCGCCGCGAGAGGCAATATGCCGTCGTTTTTAAGAAGCACCATACATTCCGCGGCTATCTCTCTCGCCAGTTTGTGATCCGCTTCGCGGTCGTATACGCACTTCGCCCTTTCGCGAGTGGCGAATATTATCTTGATTATACGCTCGCAGGCTCTGTCGAGTATCTTCTCGTCGAGCTCGCCCGATTTCACGGCTTCCGCTATCTTGCGGTCGTTCTTGCCGCCGCTAGAGGGCATTTCGAGTTCGAGTCCAGCTTCGAGCCCCTTCACTCTGTCCGCTATCGCGCCCCAGTCCGTCATCACGAAGCCGTCGAAGCCCCATTCGTCGCGGAGAACGTCGTTCAATAGCCACTTGTTTTCGGAGGAATATACGCCGTTTATACGGTTATACGAGCACATTATCGTCCATGGACTCGCCTTTTTGACAGTCGTTTCGAAAGCGGGAAGATATATCTCGCGCAACGTGCGCTCATCCACCTCCGAAGATACCGTCATGCGGCGGTTCTCCTGGTTGTTCGCGGCAAAGTGCTTGACGCTGACGCCCACTCCCGACGACTGCACTCCGCTTACGTATTCCGCGGAAAGCTCTCCGGTGAGATAGGGATCCTCGGACATGTATTCGAAGTTCCTTCCGCACAGCGGACTGCGCTTCACGTTGATCGCGGGTCCCAGCAATACGCCCAGCTTCTCCGCCGCGGCTTCCTTGCCGAGGGCTATACCCTGCCTGCGCGCCACATCTCTGTCGAAGGACGCCGCTACCCCTACCGAAGTGGGGAAGCAGGTCGCGACGACGCTTTCGTTAAGCCCGATATGATCGCCGCCGTCCGCCTGTTTGCGTAAGCCGTGCGGTCCGTCGGACACCATTATTTCTTCTATACCGAGCCTTTCGACGCTTTTGAGCCTCCAGAAATCCTTACCGGAGCAAAGCCCCGCTTTCTCCTCGAGCGTAAGCTCGGAAACGATTTTTTTAATATCCATATTTACCTCGCGCTTCGGATCGTAAATTACTTATGGCACTGCTCCGCCATATAGGGATAATTGTTGATGTCGAGCTTTTCGGGTTCGTTCCCGTAGTAATACAGCGTTTCGAAATCGAGCTCGGAGGTCATTCCCGCGTCCGTTCCCCAATAATCGAGAGCGTGATAGGTCCTGAGATACCCGGTGTCCCATACGGTCATGGTCTGCACGAGCTTGGTATACTTCGCGGTGGACTGACCGGAACTCTCTCTCAAAGAATCGAGAAGAGCTTGCGGCACTTTATTGGGATCGAGCTCGAACTCGCAGAGATAATAGCCGTATTCTTCGACATAGCTAACCTTTCCGCTGAGTATCGTATCGACGGAAACGTCATGGTCGGTATGGCGGAACTCGCCGTCCTGATAGGCGGCGTAAACTATTTTGTCGAGTTCTTTGGTTTCGACATAAGTCCAGTCCGCGACTATGGCGCCGTTATCGTCGAAATGGGGTCCCACGCCCTTACCGGGAGCGACGCAGTCGTTATACGCCTTCCTGGAGATCATATAATCCATCGTGGCGTCGGTATAAACCGCTTCCGCGTACTGACAGCTTTCCGGAGGGACCATCTGGGGCAGACTGGTGACCATACCCATCATTTCGTCGCCGGGAATGGTGAAATCGAGATAGTAACGTTTATCGCCGTCCTTGACGCAGTAACGCGAACCGGGAACGGGTATGTTGATAACGCCGCCGATGGACATCGTCGTAGTGTAACGCACTTCGAAAGCGGCTTTGTCTTCCGCCTGATAATTGGCGCAGGCGAGATTGTAAAGATCTGCTATGAACTGCTTGATCTCCGCCTGGGAGGCGTCTTCGCCGGGCATATCGACATCGATTTCCCCGTTGCCGTTATCGTAATACGCGGGAAGGTCGGGCGCCTCGCGTTCCGGCACGCTGAAATTGAAATACTTGACGACTCCGGCAATAATAGTGACCAAAGTCAGAATCACCGCGAGAACTGCAACGGTTTTACCTACTCTTCTTGACATACAATCTGATCCTCCGCTTATGCTTATGAATTTAATTATTTTTGAAATTTTGTTTTTTATTTAATATTCCGGTCATACGCTTCGGGCGGCGCTCCGTCAGTCGTCGGCGCCCAAAAGTTCGAGTTTGGACTTGGGCGGCGGCGCCTTGCTGTCGCCGTGCTTGACGAATATCATCAATACGATGGAGATCACCACGCATATCATCGCGTAAAGGAAAAGGTATTTACTGCCCCATTCGTCCATGATAAGTCCGGCGACGAAAGGCGTTATCGCCTGCGCGCTCATAGTGGCGGCGTAATAAAGTCCGGTGTATTTACCTATACTGCCTGTCGACGAAAGTTCGACCACCATCGGGAAGGTATTGACGTTGGCAATGATGAGTCCGAAGCCCGCGATAAGATAGAATATCGTGAAAAGATACATCGCGGCGGCATTCGGCGAGGAAGCGAAAAGGAATACCAGAAGGAAGCTCACCACCGCGAGCGCCCAACCGAGCATAATGGATTTCCGTCTGCCTATCTTGACCGCAAGCATACCGACGGGTATGAAAGCCACCGCCGAAATACCCATCGAAATACCGGAAATTATCCCGCCTAACCCGGAACTTAATCCGAGCGTTTTGGTAAGGTATATCGAAAGGTTGGAGGAAACGGCGTTGTAGCCCATGAACCACATGAATATCGACGCCAAAATCAATATGAACGAAACGAAACGCGAACGCTTAAGTTTATTGATTTCGTCGCCGGTGACCTCGGAGCCGTCGGCGTGGACGGGCTCCTCCTCGTCGTTGCTTATGCCGTATTCGGCGCAGAGGTCGTTACATTCCTTGAAAAGCTTCGGTTCTTTGACAAGCCATAGGAAGAGCGCGAGCATAATGAGCATCGAGCACGCGACAGCCACGAATATCGCCGTATAGCCCGTCGGATTTATAAGCAAGGTTATCGTGTATATGAGGAACGCCACGGCGCCGCCCGCGCCGCCCGCGAGATTTATCATCGCGTTTGCCTGCGAACGTAACGGTTTGGGCGTGACGTCGGGCATGAGCGCCACCGCGGGCGAGCGGAACGTCGCCATCGCGACGAGCACGAAGAACAGTATCACCATGTATACGATGAGCGAAGTGGGATCGGCTTTGGTAAGCTTCTCGTTGACCTGATCGCTCGCATAGCTGCCGATACCGGTCTTGACGTATTTCTCGTAATCCTCGGTCATCACCTCTTTCCCGTCCTCGTCGGTAGTATAGGGATTGAGAGCTATATTGAGGTATTCCTCTTCCGTACCCGTAAAATAATCGCGGTCGCAGTAATCGGAATTGTGCGCGCCTTCGTTATACAGCATGCGGTAAAGACTTTCGGCGTCGTAAGTCTTGCCCGTGTGATCGGTATAAGAATAATTTTTGACGGAAGTATTGACTATTTCCGCGCGGAGCGCTTCGCCCTTTTTGAGCTGAGAATTGGCGGAGATCGGCACGAATATCATCAATACCACGGAAACGAGCGTCCCTATGACGATATAAGGCGTTCTTCTGCCCCAGCGGGTGACGGTCTTGTCGGAAAGTTTGCCGAAAAGCGGCAAAAGGAAAAGTGACAACAGATTGTCGAGCCCCATGACGAGCCCGCGCATGCTGTTGGAAAGTCCGTAAGCGTTCTCCAAAAGGAGCGGCACGACGTAATCGTACGCGGTCCAGAAAACCATGATGATGGCGAAAGCAAGACCGACTTTGAGCGTTTTTATGTAGTCTAATTTCATAAGCGCTTCTCCCGAAACTATATACAAAATTATTATACCTTATCGCGCGCGCAATTTCAATATAAAATTAAGGATTCGCGGCACTAAAATCGCGCCGCCTGCCGCTCTTTATCCGCGTCGAAAAAAATCCGCGCTTGAAATTTTCTCTTCCTGCGAGTACAATAAAAAAGTAACCGGGCGCGGCGCGCCCGAAGGAGGTGAACAAATGGCACGTAAAAAAACTTCCGGGAAAACGGTAGCGGTCATAGCCGTAGCCGTAGTTCTCATACTCGGGCTGCTCGTAGCCCTCGCATACAGTCCGCCCGGACAAACGCTTATAGAAAAATTCATGGGTAAGCTCGACGAAGGCGGAGACGTGAACGGCGGTAACGGCGGAAATACCGGGATACTGCCGGCATACACCGCGATAGGCAGCGACATAACGGTAGGCACAGACGTAGCGCTCGACAATATAG
>JADINF010000146.1 GCA_017694145.1 Candidatus Stercoripulliclostridium pullicola | reverse complement strand
CTCCAAAACCGATTACAAAGCGACGGATTTCGAAGACAACGCCATGAACGTGACTTTCGAGAACATGCCGATAGTTCCCGCAGCCAAGCTCGCGCTCACGGGCGACGATAAGAACGCTTCGCAGATCACCGTAAGGCTTACGGTCAACCTCCGCGCCACGAACAGAAATATTTCGGGTTCGGGCGTTTCGACCGCGACCGTTTCCGTAGACGGCAACCTCGATTTCGGACTTCTTTGCACCTTCGAGAAAGTGCCGTATACCATCGCTTCTTCCGGTAACGGTACCGTTACCCTGGAGGACGGCAGCGTGATACTTGCCAACTCCTCCGACAGCGGAACGATAGACTTCGGTAACGAAGTGTCTTTCAGGGCGGCTCCCGCGGAAGGCAGTTATTTCGCAAGCTGGATGCAGGGGAATACCGTCGTGGAGACTTCGCTTCTTCTCGATTACAAAAAGGCGGTTTCGATACCTTCGGGCACGAGCTACAATTATACGGCGCGCTTCCAGACGATAACGGTGGACGGCGGTTCGCAGGAGAATTTCCCGTACAACGGACAGCAACAGGGTCCGCGCGTTACGGCTAACGCCATAGTCAACAACTATAACGTGGTGCACAGCTATACCGGCTGGGACGGAACGGAATATTCGGGCGACCTTCAGCCCGTCGCGGCGGGCGCGTATACTTACGAGCTCACCGTTCTGAGCAGAAGCGACGGTACGCAGGTAGGTCACGTAATGCGCGATTTCGTCATAAGCAAGGCGCAGTTCGAAGTGACGATGAATACCGAGCAGACCTTGGCTTTCGGCTATACCGCCGCGGGAATAGACCTTACGCGTACCGTAACCGGCGTTCCCGGCGAATCCCCCACGTATGACGTCGGGCTTCTCAAAGCGGACGGATCCGCTCCCGCGGATACCGCTTCGATACTCGCAGTCGGCGTACATAATTATATTTACCGCTTCACGCCTAACGGCGATTTCGTAGTCAATTACGCGGTCAAAAACGTTGAGCTCACGATAACCGTAGAGGACGAGATCGTCGTCACGGGCACCATGCTCGACGAGAGCGCGGGAAGATATTTCACGGTAAATAAATCGGTCGTGACCGAAATAGCTTCGGGCGGCATCCCCGATAATTCCGCGGAGCTTACGGAGTACGAGGCGGGTAAGGAGCTTATCAAAGTGGAACTCGAAGCGTACGACGCTTACGACGCGGACAGATATTATTTCATCGGCTGGCGGGTAGGTCTGTACGACGCCGCTACCGACGGATACATTTACGCTTACTACACCACCGGTAAAGTGGAGCGCGCGGCGGACAGGGGCGTGACGAGCATTGCCGGCAGACAACTCGTGTATTACATACCCTCCGCGTACGACCTCGGAACGGACGAACTCAGATATAAATATACTCACGCCGTATTCGAGGCGATCTATATCGAAGACGTCACGACGGGAACGGCTTCCGGACTGACGTACGCGTTCACCGGAAGAACGCAGAACGCCGAACCCAGGTTTTCGCCTTCCACCACGACTTACGGCTTCGGTCCCGGGGAAGTGAAGTATATCCACGCGGGGACTTCCGAGCTTACTTCGACGGTGCCCGTCGCTATCGGCACGCATACGATGGTCTATACCGTAACGAATAACCTTACCAAGCTGACGGTCGACACGCACTACGTCGATTACGAGATAACCGTAGCGAACGTACAGGCAGACGTCGACAGAGCGGCTTCCGTGGGACAGGGATATTACAACGAAACGACCGGCTGGGCGCGCAAAATGGTTTATACGTTGAGCGTCAACAGGTTAATGTCGGGTTACGCCGAGGCGTATTATTATTCCCTCGACGGCGGCGCAAACTGGGTAAAAGCGGACGGCACGCCTTCGTCGTCGAATGCGGGTCTTACTTTCGTAACTCCCGAAGCGCCCGAAGGCACGGCTAAGATCACCGAATTCTTATTCATTGCCGTAAGCGAGGCTCACGGCGTTGCCGACGCGGAGAGCGGTTATAAGATAGTGGCGAAAAGCTCCTCCGCGGTCACCGCAAAGCTAGACAATTTCACCCCCGAAATAATTTCAGTCTATTACGCCGACGGTTACGACGGCTCCTGGACAAACGGCAACGTGAGTTTCACCGCCACGGTGCGCATAGGCGGTTCGGGCGCGGTATTGAGATACGTCGTAGGCGGCGCGTATACCACTCTGGACGGCGTGCTCGGATGGGATTCCGGCAGCGATACCGCGATACGCGAGGAAACCGTCGAATTCACCGTATCCGCGGACGCGCTCGAAGGAGATCTTATATTCGATACGGCGAACGCGGTAGGGCTTTCTTCCCAATATACCGCCGCGACTTTTACCGTAAAAATAGACAAACTAGAGCCTTCGCTCACGCAGACCACTTATCCCTCTTATAACGCGAACGGTTGGACGAATACCGAAGTTACCGTCACGCTGAGAGCCGACGAACAGGGCGGTTCGGGCGTCGCTTCGGTCGAGGAAAAGAGCTACAGGCTCACCGTGACTCCCGCTCAGACTGCGGGGTATTACACCGTCCGCCTTGCCGACAACGCGACGTATACGCTGTCGATAACGGACAATGCGGGCAACTCAAGCGAATTCACGTTGCAACTCAATATCGACGTCCGCGATATAGAATATTCCGTAATGGAGGATCTTTATCAGGCGGGACAATGGACGAACGCAGACGCAAACGTGGGCTTTAACGTTACCGCAGGCGGAAGCGGTCTAAGGTTGAGTTACAGCAAGGACGGCGGCGAATACGTATATCCTTACGGAACCGAGTTCACTTATCCCGAAGGCGCAGAGAGCGGCGCGACGGAATATTCGCACAGACTCGGTTACGCCATTCCCGCGGAGGACGGCGAATTCGAATATACTTTCCGTATCGAAAACGCCGCCGGCACCTCGGTCACGATACCTTTCGGCAAAGTCATGTTCGACACGGTGAAACCCGTGATCACGCTGCTTACGGATCTCGGCGCGTATCAGACCGAGTGGACCTCCGAAACCGTAAGAGCGGAATTCACCGTTTCCGACGGCGGAACGTCGCTTCTCAAGGAAGTGGTTTCCGACAACGGCGGCAAAGTGTCGTACGACGAAGTTACGTCAAGGTATTATCTCATAATAGATAAATGTACGGTATTCACGGTGAGCGCCGCCGATAACGCGGGCAACGTGACCGAACTCGAATTGCAAGCAAACGTAGACACGATAGAGCCCACGCTCGACATCAAAGCGTATATCGGCGGCGGAGATCCCGACGACGTTTCCGTGGTTCCCGAAGGAAGTTACGCCGAATACGATTTCGCATCCTGGCTTACCGCAGATGCCGACGAGCCGTGGATAAGAATAGAATTCACGATAAATCTCACCGCGTCAGGCACTACGCTACAGTATTCCGTGAACAGAGGAACGACCTGGCGTCCTCTTACGGACACCTATATGCCGGAACCCGGAGAGATCACGGGCACGGTTTCCACACGTACTTATATCGCCACCGAGCAGAATGCCGAATACGTATTCCGTCTTGTGACCGGCTCCGGCAAAGAGATAATGTTCTATCCTCTCGGAGAGGGCGTTCCCGCTTACGTAAGGATAGACTTTACGGCGCCGAGGCTCAGCTCGGACGCTTTCCTCGTGGACGGCAAGGAATTCCCGCTCAAATCGGAATGGACTTCCTCCGACGCTCTCTGGAGATTTAGCGCCGAGGACTATTCCGCCTCCGGCACCGGTTCGGGAGTCAACGAGAGCTCCATAAAGCTTTTCGAGTACGACGCCGCGACCGACGACGAAGCGATTTACGCCGGCACCGCTACGGCGATCGAGCATACGCTCGCGAAAGAAGGTTATTTCTATACTTACACCTTCACCGGATACAATAAATTCCTGCTTGCGTTCTTCGACAACGCGGGCAATGCCTATAAGGGCGAAATATTCGTTCCGCACATCGACAAGACGAGCGGATTCGACGTCGCGGTGAGCGCGAAGATCAAAGAGGGCGACGATTATACCGATTACGCGCCCGGCGCATGGCTTACGGCTTCGCAATCCGTGGAATTCACCGCGAGCGTGACGGGCATAGATTCTTTCGGTCCCTCAGGCGCGAAGCTCGAAATGAGCTGGGACGGCGGTAACGTCTGGTACGATTCCGGCGCCGCTGCCGAAGGTACCGGATTCGTGTATTCCACAGACGCAGAACAGTATCGCACGTACGTTTTCCGCGTTATAACGGGCGCCGGAGTTTATGCGACGGCGGAAGGCGGATTCACCGTTTACAAAGACGGAGTGAGCCCCGCGTTGAGCTCGTCCGTCAAGTTCGCGGACGGTAGCGCTTATACCGGCGGTTGGACCTCGGAAGCTCTTACGGCAGAGGTTTCGGTGACCGTAGGCGCGGCGGGAGGCATATTGTATCTCGGCTCGCCCGCGGATGGCGCGGAATTGCTTACCGTTGATCCCAACAATGCCGGAACTCACAAATTCGGTTACGAGATAGAGAACTCCGTAAACGGCGAGATCACGTTCGTATTCGTTTCCAATAAGATCATCGACGGCGCAGCCGAGGAAGCGAGCGTTTCGGTGAGCGTAAGCTACGATAACGTTCCCGTGGAAGTATCCGTGGAGAACGTCACTACCGGCAAAGCGGGCGGCGAATGGACGTATAGCGACGAGAACGGATACGTAACGCTCAAGCCCGTTATATCGGTGGGTCTTAGCGGTATAGCGGAAGTCAGTTATTCCTATCTCGACGAAAACGGAGAGTGGAGCGCGTACTCCGCGCCTTCGGAAGCGGACTACGCGGTCAGGTTCGCGGCGTCGACTTCCTTGAGATACAAAGCCGTCAACAACGCCGGCGTCGCTAAGGAAAGCGAGATATTCGAATTGAAGATAGACAATGCCGTACCTACCTTATCCGTGAGCGTAAACGGCACTCCGATAGGGGGAAGCGGCGCATATAAAGACTGGTACCGCAGCGAAGTCAACGTCGATTTCGTAACGACGGGCGGGGCTTCCGGAGTGACCGTATATTACAGCTACCGCACGAACGGCGAAACGGAGAGTTCCGAGTGGATAGCGGTAAGCGGTAACTCTGTGACTCTTACCGACGAGTCTGTCGCGGGAGCGAAAGGCGGCAGCGACCGCTATTACTCTTTCAAAGCGGTAAGCGGAGCGGGCAAAGAAACTTACGCGGGCGAAGGCGCGGGCGGCACGGAATATTATATTCCGATAGACATGAATTACTACACGCTCGACATCGTCGCCACCGTCGGAAGCAAAGAGGACGTTGTTTACGCGGTAATGACGGGCGAGAGCGACAGACTGCGCCGCGGCGAAACGGTAACCGTAAAGATTCAACCTAACGCGGGATACCGCTTCAAATCGTATTCTTCGGACCCGGACGAGTTCAGCGCGAGCTACGCTCCCGGAGACGAAAACGGCAAGGGACCCATAGGCAACAACTATACGGTAGGCGGAGAGGATATAACGGTATTCGCGGAATTCTATAAAGAAGTTACGCTTATATATTCAAATCTCCGTCAGACGATGCAGACGCAGAGTGCCGTTCTGCATGTCGAAGCGGAACCTGCGGAGAGCGATTTCTACGAGCGTTTCGACAACGTGAGATTTGCCGTGGCGTACGACGGAACGGACGAGGTGCCCAAAGGTTTGGGCGCTTATGCGATAACCGTGAGCGTTACGGGAGATCACGCCGAAGATTACGTCGTGGTCAACGCTACCGAAACGATGACGGTGGTGTACTTTACCGGTTCCGGTACGGAGTACGATCCGTACACCGTAACGGACGAAGACGACCTCAAACAGATAAATACATATATGTATTACAAGGACGCTTACGCGACCGAGGGCGATCCTTACGCATATCTCGGAGAGAACCGCAGGACGGCATATTTCCTCCAGACGGGCGACATAACGCTGTCGGCTTCGTTCAAGCCGCTCGCAAGCTACGGCGACGGGTATACCTACGCATTCTCCGGCACCTACAACGGCAACGGATACGTCGTAAGCTATCCGGACGTGTATAACGCCAACAACGGGTTCGCGCTCTTTACGAAGCTCGACGACGCCGCGATAATGAATCTCGGCGCGGAATTCAATATCAACAACACGA
>JADINF010000145.1 GCA_017694145.1 Candidatus Stercoripulliclostridium pullicola | reverse complement strand
TTTTCCTGCAGCACGATTTGGCGGCGCGCAAAACTTTGAACGGGGATTTGAAATGAGACATGACCGCCAGAAGGTTGACAAAATCAAATTTGTCGATGTCGTTTTCCTCCATAATGGCGGTAAGGCGCTCCTTGAAATCGTTCGCTTCAACGTCGCAACAGTAAAATTTTACGTTTTCACTGCCGTATTTTGCATTTGCGCTGTCGGTAGCCGCTTTGTCGTACTCTATACCTATTATTTTAGATATTTCATTTCTACCGCCCAACCTGTTCATCAGCGCGACGCCGTTGCCGCAACCCAAATCGAGCACGCACAACCCTTTCTTGCCGGCAAGGTGCTTCTCGTAAACGGGCATATCAAATTTCATCAATAATTCCTGCTGAGCTTTAAGTCTGAATTTCTCCGTCTTGTTGGAATCGCTGAAAAAATTTTCTTTTCCGTCCGCGCTGATATGCATACGCTTCTTGGCAACCGTCTTGTTAATGTCGGTTATAGCCTCCGCGTAAGAGAATTCGCCGACTTTATCCCGCAGTATCGGTATCAGCATATCGACGGAACTGAACGAATAAACGTCTGTAAATTTGATAGCACTGATGTGTTTGATCCTGTCTATTTCCGTTTCATCGAACCACTCCGACAAATCTACTTCCTTGAAATCGAAATTCGGCATTATGATAGGCAAAAACTTAGATGCCTCGTTTGCAAGCGCAGCTCTGAGTTCTCCAAACACTATATCGTCGGGCTCGCCGCATTTATCGAAAAAACCTTTCGACAAAATCAGGATAATCAACTGAACTTTCCCCGCCGTCTCGAGACAAGCATCTTTAAAATTATCTCCGTGCGCTACGCACCTAGGCGCAAAAAACACTTTTAATTTATTATTTGTGTAAAGACAAAGATCCGAATAAATATTTGAAGCGAGAACGCCGCCCTCGTCGCCTCTGTAGCAGATGAAAACATTATACTCCATACCCGCGCTCCGATCAATCAAGTATGCAAATATATTAACATAACCTGCGGTTTTTGTCAAACTTTGTCGTACAACGTTAAGCACATATTAAAGCGCCTCCATTACGGGACGCTTTTTCTGATTTTAATAAATATTCGGCTAATTCCTTTTCTATTTGGCTTTGGCGGTAAGGATACACTTCGACGGGCATTTCTCGGCGCAAACGCCGCAGGAAACGCACTTCGAATAATCTATCACGGGGAGATTGTCCTTGAGCGTTATAGCACCTTCGGGACAGTTCTTCGCGCAAAGTCCGCATCCTATGCAACCGTGAGCGCAATTAGCGCGGACTTCCTTACCTTTGTCGCAGTTACTGCAAGCGATATAATATTTCGCCGAAGCGGGTATGCGTTTCAGAAGTTTTTTGGGGCAATACATTATGCATCTGCCGCAGGAAACGCATTTATCCTGATTCACGACGGCTACTCCGCCCACAATGTCGATAGCGTGCGCCGGGCACTCCGACACGCACTTGGACATACCTATGCAGCCTACCGGGCAGGACTTCCTGCCGCCCGCGAGAAGCTCCACCGAAGCGCAGTCGCCGTAACCCTGATAATCGTATTTGTCGGAGCACAGTTCGCCGCCGCTGCAAGCGCAAACGACTATCGTTTCTTCTCCCGCGTCCGCGCCGCCCAGGACTTCCGCGATGAGCGCCTTATTCGCTTTGGAGGTCGCGCTGCACATGCTTAATTGCGCTTCGCCTTTGACGAGCGCCGCCGCGAAAGCGTCGCAACCCGCATAACCGCAACCGCCGCAATTCGCTCCGGACAGAAGGGACGCCACTTTATCCACGCGCTCGTCGGTCACAACGGCGAATTTCTTGGAGCAAACGGCTATCAGCACCGCGAACACGATCGCAAGTCCCGTGAGAAGTATGACAGGTATCAATATCTGCAAAGAAACAGGCATAAACCCTCCTTAACCGAAACTCAGACCCGAGAACGCCGCAAAACCCATGGCTATGACGGCGGCGGCGGCAAGAGTTATCGGGAAACCTTTGAAGCTCTCCGGAATATCCGCAAGCTCCATTTTCTCGCGGATACCCGCGAGTATGAGGATCGCTATCGTGAAGCCCACGCCGGAAGCCACGCCGTTGACGAACGAATACAGTATATTCGTCGTGGTGAGTTCGGTCACGTTCATTATCGCGACGCCGAGCACGGCGCAGTTGGTGGTTATGAGCGGAAGATATACGCCGAGCGCGCTGTAGAGCGAAGGCGAAAAGCGTTTCACGAATATTTCGACGAGCTGAATGAGCGCTGCGATAACGAGAATGAATACGATCGTGCGCAGATATTCTATGCCTGCGGCGACGAGCGCGAGGTCGATGGCGTAGGTTATCACGCTCGCCACACCCATAACGAAGATGACCGCCAGTCCCATACCGAGCGCGGTATCGGTCTTTTTACTTACTCCGAGGAAGGGACATATTCCCAGGAAACGCGACAACACGAAGTTGTTGACGAATACTGCGTTGATGACTATGAGCAATACGTACGGCATTATGCGTCCCCTCCTTCTCTTTTCAACGCCTCTATTGCGTCGTCGCCAGTTTCGGGTTCCAGAATAAGCGGTATCGGTTCCCCGTTCTTATTCTTCGGGACGCCGTCGTTATCGTTGTTTTTGTTTTCGGCGCGCTTTTTGAGCGCGTTCTCGACGGCTTTCACCGCGGCGTTATATATGACCATCATGAAGCCGTATACGAGGAAGCCGCCTGCGGGCAGGATGAATATCGTCATCGGCAGTCCCGCTTCGACGAGCGCCGTGAA
>JADINF010000144.1 GCA_017694145.1 Candidatus Stercoripulliclostridium pullicola | reverse complement strand
GGAATACACTATGGTGTGCTGGGATCAGCGCGGATCCGGTAAAAGTTACCGCAAAAGCATTAAAGAAGAAAAGCTGTCGATAGACGTTTACGTAGAGGACGCGCGCGCTCTCGTCGAATTGCTGGTAAAAGAATTCGGATACGACAAAATAATCGTCGCGGGGCACAGCTGGGGCACCATAATAGGTACGGCGCTCGTAAGCCGTTATCCCGAGCATATCGCCGCGTATATAGGGCAGGGGCAGTTCGTGAACGGCGCGGAGAACGAATGGCGTTCCTATAAATTCTGTATGGACGAAGCGGAAAGGCGCGGCGACGCCGCTGCCGTAAGAGCGTTGAAAGGCGCCGAGCCCAAAGACGGCGTTTATCCTTCGCATAAAGCGATGATGGTTCAGCGCAACTATCTTTCGAAGTACGGCGGCGCGGAATACCGCGAGCATAAGGGTACCGTGGGCTCGCTGCTCATACCGCTTTTGAAATCTGACGAATACACGTTGAAAGATATCGTGAATTACGCTAAAGGCGCGCTGTATCTTACCGACGTATTGTGGGGAGAAGTGGTTGCTCTCGAATACGACAGGAGCGTTCGTTCCCTCGAAGTTCCGTTGATAATAACCCAGGGACGGCACGACTACAACACGCCTTCTTCGATAGCGAGAGAATGGTTCGAAGGGCTCGACGCGCCTTTCAAGAAGTGGATATGGTTCGAAGATTCCGCGCATTCTCCCATAAAAGAGGAACCCGAAGCCTGGGGACGCGCCGTGCGCGAAGCGTTGAAGGAAATACTTTGATACGGGGCTCGCACTGACTTCGCAACCGGTGCGAGCCGAATACTTCCGCCAAAAGCGAAAAGCGATACTATTTTAGTAATACCATTTTATTGACCTGCGCACGTAGACATGTTATATTTAATGTAACGAATTCGAAGGGAGAACGGCTTGTTTATGAGCAATAATATGGGGCAGGCAGGGCTTGCCGAAACAAGACATTTCGACGATTTGCTCAACAAAAAATATTTGGGCAAAAAAGATTATATTTGGTTTTCTCTCACTATGTTTGCCTCGAGCGCTATAACGGGTATGCTTCAGGGATACCTGTTATTTTTCTATACTGCCATAATGAATATTCCGCTCGGCGCGGTTGGAACTATGTTCCTTATAGCCAAGATCTGGGACGGAGTAAACGACCCTATAATGGGCGCGATAGTGGATAAAACGCGTACAAAAATGGGCAAGATGCGCCCGTATCTCCTCTGGGGAAGTATTCCTTACGCTTTGCTTACGATACTCTTGTTCATCAACTGGAAGGGAATGAGCGAGGGCGGTAAGATAGCTTATATGTATATTACGTATATACTGATCACCACCGTGGGCACAATCGTCGCGGTCCCGCTCGGAGGGCTTCCGACCGTCGTTTCCCCCAACGTGGACGAACGTACCAAAATGATCTCGATAAGCCGTATACTCGGCTCGATAGGCGAGCAATCCGCGCTCGTGCTCATTTCTTTGGGACTCATCGTCACCGACAGCAATTACGAACTTACTTATACCGGTACGGCGGTCATCATAGGCGTTATCGCCCCGATATTCATGGTGATAAGCGCTCTCACGCTCCGCGAACGTATCGAACCCACTTCGGAAACGCCGAAATTAAGAGAAGGTTTTGCATATCTTTTCAAAAACAAACCCTTCTTTATTCTGATATTGTCCAACCTTCTCACGTTCTTCCGCAACCTCGTTTCGGCGTCGATAATTTACGTCGTATGCTATATTTACAATAACGGTTCGCTGCAGATAGCGTTCGCGCTCCCCGGCGCGATAGCGTCGATGCTCGGAATGCTTTTCGCGCCGAAACTGAAACGCATGTTTAACGCCAAACAGCTTTTCATCATAGCCACGATATGGCATTCGGTGTGCCTTGCGATAGTTTTCGCCATGGGTATGAATACTCCGTGGTACATAGTCGCGGGAGTGATGTTCGTCACGATGCTTCCCGTAGGCGTTCTGAACGTCGTTCCGCACCTTATGGCGGCGGATACCATTGACTACTGGGAGCACAAGACCGGTCAGCGCCAGGAAGGTATAACTTACGCGCTGATGGGACTCAGAAGCAATATTTCGAGCGGTTTGAAAGATTATTTCCTTACTTTCCTGCTCTCTTACTTCCTTTTCAGCCAGCCGCTCGGGTTTATCGACGGACACGAACCCGTTCAGTCGGAGTACACCAAACAGGGTTTATTCGCCATTTATACGATAATTCCTGCGGTACTCAACCTCGTAAGCATTTTGCCTATGATTTTCTATAACCTCACGGGCGAGAGAATACATAAGATACAGGCGGAACTCGCCGGAAGACACGAAGCGGAAAGGGAAGCCGACGCGCGCGTCGAATCGGGCGAACCTCTTATGCCGGTAGCGGCGGTAGGCGCCGGGTACGGCGCCGACGTGCTCATCGACGAGATAGCCGTGGAAGGCAAGGTTCCGGAAGGCGTTTCGGAGGAGACGGAGGCAATCGCCAAAGCCGCCGGTACCGTTGCGGGAGGTGGCGACGATGAATAAATATACTAAATTCGTTGCGATAGTTCTGGTGGCGTTAACGGCGGCTGGCGTGCTCGCGGGCTGTAACGTGAAAGCGGGGCAGGAAGCGGGTATCATATCGGACGCCATAGCGGCTACCAAAGCCGCAGGCTTCACCGCCAAATTCGAAGTGGAGAGCAGCACGCTCGTGCTTTATCCCGGTAAGCAACTCGCTAAATACACCAAGGAAGCGGACGAAGCGAAAAAGACCCCGTATTGCTTCAGCGACGATCCCGTCGTCAACCGCGAGATGGGCATAAACCGCACTAACTGGGAGGACGAGGACAGCACCGAATGGGTGACTTACGTTTACGGATACGATCTCGGGTATTCGGGAGATTATACCGGTAGCGCGACCCTCAAAAAACCCGCCGAAAAAGATCCTTCGAGCGGAGAAGTCGTCGAGGGCAGTACCGAAACCACCGAGCCTTACGGATATCTGAATTGGCTTGAGGACGTGTTTGTGCTTTCGGTAGCGCCCACCGATACTTCTTACGTCGAATACACCGGCGTTAAACGTATAGGCAAAAGCATAATTCGTGCCGAAATAACCCGAATTTTGCTTGACGACGGCAGCTACGCCGTGGTACAACAAGACGGAACTTTCGTGAAGGCGGACGGGACGGTACTCAAAAAATCCGGTTCCGAAGAATACGCCTTCGAGGAAGGTATAGAATCGCTCTTTGTCGACAGGGTGGATTATACTATAAGCGACGGCAAGATCGAGTCGATAGAGTTCTACAGCGAAACTATAGGTTACAAAGAATGCGACCAGCGCAACTACCTGAAATCCGGCAGGATATATACCGCTTATAAGGCAATGATCGTCGGGCGCACTCACGCAATAATAAATTTCTAAAAAGGAGTTACTATGAAAGATTTTAGCGGTGTGTACGCGGCACTGTTGACCGCGTTCGATGAAAAAGGCGCCGTCAATTTCGACGCTGTCGGCAAGCTCGTAGAGCGCAATATCGCATCCGGACTGGACGGAATGTACGTCGCGGGCAGTTCGGGCGAGGCGATCCTCATGAGCGAAGAAGAGCGTATAGCGATACTCGAATTCGTGGCGAAAAAGACCGCGGGCAGAGTTAAACTCATAGCGCATATCGGTTCCGCTTCCACCGACAGCGCCGTGAGAATGGCAAAATGCGCCGAGAAATTCGGCTACGACGCTATAAGTGCGGTCGCGCCTTATTATTACGCTTTCTCCAAGGAAGCCGTCAAAGGATATTATTCCGACATCATCAACAGCACGAGCCTTCCGATGATAATTTACAATTTCCCCGGCGCCAACGGCTTCGGCGGAATGCTCGAACTCGTCGACGAGCTTATCGACAATCCCAAGCTTATGGGCGTCAAGCATACTTCCGTCAACCTCTTCGACCTCGAGCGCTTCAAACATCTCAAGAAGCCTCTCGTGGTATTCAACGGTTACGACGAAATGCTTATCGCGGGACTTTCGATGGGCGCCGACGGCGGCATAGGCAGTACCTACAATTTCCTCGGCAAAGAGATAGTCGCCATCTACAAAGCTTTCAAAGCGGGCGATCTTAAGACCGCGCAGGAGATACAGACCAAAGTCAACCGTATCATCGAAACCATGATACCTTACGGCGTATTCGCTATGGAGAAAGCCGTACTTACCGAGCTCGGCATACCTATGGGAGATTGCCGCAAGCCTTTCCTCCCGCTCAGCGAGGAAGGCAAAGCCGCCGCGAAGAAGATCGCCGCGGATCTCAAATAACTTTTATATCTTAAAAACAAGAAACGGCGTCCGCGAGGACGTCGTTTCTTTTGTCGGGGCAAACCTCTTACGCGCTTGTGCGCGCAAGATACGGATTCAGAAAAGAAATACCGTTCCCGTCATGAAAAGTACGGGACCGACGAGCGTAAATATATGGAACAGCGTGTGCGCGTAGCGTAAGTTCTTCAGACAATAGGGGAGAAGACCGAGCACGCAGGAAGCGAGCGCCGCGGCGTATATCCAAGTGGTTTCGGCGGGGATAAGATCTGCGTTCACGCAGAACGCGGACAGTCCGAGCGCGCCGATGACGACGTTGAATATAACGCCGAGCTTTTTGAATTTCATAAGATCGATGAAGCAAAGCGCGGCGTCGAGGGCGCATATCGCAAGACAAAGCGCGAGGCTTACGTAATTCCAGTAATGCGTGCTCAGCATCAGCATGTACGGCACGCTGCACGCGGTCACGAGCAAACCGATATTGGCGTGATCGAATTTGCGCGCTATGCGTTTATACGACTTTACCGTCAGCGCGTGGTAAACGCAGGAAGTGGTATATACGAGTATCGCCGCAAGACACATGAACAGCGCCGTCACTACCTGTGCAAAAGTAGTGGCGACAATAAGAAAATATATCATGAAAGCAAACGCTACGGGAACGCCGATACCGTGAGTGATCGCGTTGGCGACTTCTTCGCGTCGGGTATAATACTGAAGTTGCATTGCTTCGTATTCGGCGCGCACTTCGGCGTTATTCATATCCGCTCCTCCTTACGACGTTTGATTAGATTATATAACAACGACAATTCAAATGCCACTTCTAGGCGCATATAAATATGATTTTGTCGAAAAAATTTTTAAGCTTGCGCATTTAATCTCTCAAGGCTGCGCCGCAGGTCGTCAGACGGACGTAAATTTTAACGAGATCGAATTTTTTTGTCAAAAACGATTGACAAAAGTAAAGGAAAGTGATTTAATAGTAATAGTTACTGATAGCGATAAGGAATACATGCGTAATACCGTTCAGAGAGATTTGATATATAAAGTGGTGTGCGACTCGTCGGATCATCCCGCCGCGGAAACCGTCTACGCAAGGGCGCGCGCCGTTATGCCCAATATCTCTCTCGGCACCGTTTACCGCAACCTCAAATTGCTCGTTTCTCTCGGCAAAGTCCGCGAGATACCGCTTGCTTCGGGAGGCAGCAGATTCGATAAGACCGTAATGGCTCACGCGCATTTCCGTTGCAGGGTGTGCGGCGAGGTGACCGACGCGGAAGTGAACTCGATAGACGCGCTCGCCGAGGAATTGAGGTCGGGCTCCGGATTCGAAGCGGAGAGTACCGAAGTAATGTTTACGGGAATATGCCTGAAGTGTAGGGCAAAGGAGAAGAAAGCCGTATGAATATCATGAATTACATCACTTACGGACTATACGTTCTGTCGGTCAGAGAAGGCGACAAAGACAGCGGTTGCATGATCAACACTTTGTTGCAACAGACGTCGCAGCCGGAGCAGGTGAGCGTGACCGTCAACAAGGCAAACTATACCGCGGAGATACTTATGCGCACCCGCAAGGCAAGCGTAGCCATGTTGTCGACCGCAACGACTTTCGACTTCATCAAAGGCTTCGGAATGCGCTCCGGAAGGGACTCGGACAAGTTCGACGGAGTGGAAGCCAAACGTGCCGAAAACGACATTTTGGTACCCACCGCAAGCATAGTCGGATACCTGAATATCGAAGTTAAGGAAACGCTCGATCTCGGCACGCACATACAGTTTCTGTGTTACGTGACGGGTTCGGAAGTATTCGGCGGAGAGCCGCTCACCTATGCTTATTACCACGCCAACGTAAAACCTCGTCCCGCGGCGCAAGCGGGTTCGGACGATTACGTTTGCACCATATGCGGGTATGTCCGTAAGGGTAAGCCCGAAGCCGATTACGTCTGCCCGATATGCAAGCACGGCGCGGAAGTTTTCGTGAAAGCGGCTAAAGAAGCCGAAGCCGCTCCTACGGCGGAGACCGCTGGCAACGGCAAAACAATCGAAATAAAACCTCTTAAAGGAGAAACAAAAAATATGGCAAAATTCGTATGTACAGTATGCGGTTACGTTCACGAGGGCGACAGCGCGCCCGAGTTCTGCCCGATCTGCAAAGCTCCGGCAGAGAAATTCGTTAAGCAGGAAGGCGAAATGACCTGGGCTTCCGAGCACGTGGTCGGCGTCGCCAAAGGCGTAAGCGAAGACATCATCATGGATCTCAGAGCCAATTTCGAAGGCGAGTGCAGCGAAGTGGGTATGTACCTCGCTATGGCGAGAGTGGCTCATCGCGAAGGCTATCCCGAAGTAGGTCTTTATTACGAGAAGGCGGCTTGGGAAGAAGCGGAGCATGCCGCTAAATTCGCGGAGCTTCTCGGCGAAGTCGTGACCGACAGCACCAAGAAAAATCTCGAGATGCGTATCGAAGCCGAGAACGGCGCGACCGCGGGTAAGACCGACCTTGCCAAACGCGCGAAGGCTCAGAACCTCGACGCAATTCACGACACCGTACACGAGATGGCTCGCGACGAAGCCCGTCACGGCAAAGCTTTCCTCGGTCTGTACAACAGATATTTCAAAAAGTAAGTCGGTAGCCGTACGACCGACAAAAGGGGAGCCGCGCTTGAGCGCGGCTCCTTTTTTGAGTTTGACGTCGCGTGCCCGCGCAAATTCGCACGCCGTAATTCTTGACAACGCGCGCGTAAAAGTGGATAATAAATCAAACGAGGAATTATGCAGAAAGTTGTCGTCAATACCGAAACTCCATACGAAGTCCTTATAGGCGCGGGACTGCTCGCGCGCTCGGGCGAAATAATAGCGGACGCGATTTCTTCCGAAAAGATTGCGCTTTTCGGCGACGATACCGTTTACGGACTGTACGGCGAACGAGTCGCCGCTTCTCTTCGCGGCGCGGGTAAAAAGGTGTATCCTTTCGTGTTTCCGCACGGCGAGAGCAGTAAGCGCGCGGAATATTATCTCAAAGGACTTGACTTCCTGGCGGAACGCGGTTTCGACAGAACGGACGCGGTTGCGGCACTCGGCGGCGGCGTTACGGGCGATCTCGCGGGATTCGTGGCGAGCACCTATCTGCGCGGGATAGCTTACGCGCAGATACCGACCACTCTTCTCGCGCAGGTGGACAGTAGTGTCGGCGGCAAGACGGGAATAGACCTCGGAGCGGGTAAAAATCTCGCCGGCACTTTCTGGCAACCGCGGGTAGTCATAGCGGACACCGACACTCTCGCCACGTTGCCGGAGAACGAACTTTTCAACGGTATAGGCGAACTTATCAAATACGCCGTGCTCGACGGCGGAGAAATGTATTCGCTGATGTCGGAAGGCTTTACGGGGCGCGAGGAAAGAGTGGTGACCCTTGCCGTGGACAGCAAGCGGCGCATAGTGGAAGCCGACGAGAAAGAGGGAGGCGTGAGAAGACTTCTGAATCTCGGTCACACGGTGGCGCACGCCATCGAGAAATTGTCGGATTATACCGTGGGACACGGCGCCGCGGTAGCCACGGGAATAGCTTATATAGCGCGCGCGAGCAGGAAGCGTTTCGGGCTTTCTTCTCGGGATTACGAGGCGGTCGCGGCATTATTGAAGAAGTATTCCGTCGAGGAATACTCCGCTTACGGCGTTAAGGAACTTTGTGCCGCGGCGGCTGTGGACAAAAAGACCGCCGGAGGCTATATCAATCTCGTGGTAATAGGAAAAATAGGCGGTTGTCGCACCGAAAAAATACCTATGACCGAATTGGAGGAATATCTTTCGTGAGCGTGAAAATTCTCGTTATCAACGGCGCAAATCTCAATATGCTCGGCATACGCGAACCCGAGCTTTACGGCAAACGCGATTATAAGGCGCTCGTGGAAGCCGTAGAAACTCACGCCGCGCGCCGCGGCGTGAGCGTTACCGTGACGCAAAGCAATTCGGAAGGCGAAATAGTCACTTTCATACAAAAAGCTTACGGTATTTTCGACGGAATAGTGATCAACGCGGGCGGTTACACTCACACGAGCGTAGTTATATTGGACGCGCTTAAAGCGGTAGGGCTTCCCACGGTGGAAGTTCATCTTACCGACATCCATTCTCGCGAAAAGTTCCGCGATTTCAGTTACATAAGTCTTTATGCGGAAAAGTTTATCGCGGGCAAGGGCTTCGACGGTTATCTCGAAGCGATAGATTATCTCGTCGAAAAGCTTACCGTGCGCAGGTAGCGTAGATATTTACGGGGCACGCCGATGACTAAAAGGAACAATCAGAAAATCAAAATTATGGCGTTATACGATATTCTTCGCAGGGAAACCGACGAGGAACATCCGATGTCCACGGCGGAGCTTATCCGGAAACTCGCGGATATGGGAATACCCGCCGAGCGTAAATCGCTTTACGAGGACATTCGCGTACTCAACGAATTCGGTTACGAAGTGCTTACCGTACGCGAAAAAGCGAACATGTATTACGTCGTAGACCGCGCTTTCGACACGGCGGAACTCAAAATACTGCTCGACGCGGTACAGGCGGCGCCCTTCGTCACTCGGAAAAAGACCGCAGTGCTCGTGGATAAGATTGCTTCGCTCGCGGGAGCGCACCGCGCGGAACTCCTCAAAGAGAATATAGTTTGTTTCGACACCGTGAAACACACCAACGAAAACGTATTCTATTCCGTCGATACGATAGACACGTGTATACTTACGGGCAGGAAGTGTTCTTTCGGATATTTCGATTACGATTTCGAAGGGCAGAGGGTCTACCGCAAAGGGGGCGAAAGATATCTGGTCAATCCCATAGCTCTCGTATTCAGCAACGACAATTATTACCTTATGGCTTACGGCGACAAATACGAGAACGTAGCCGTTTACCGCGTGGACAGAATGGACAAGGTGGAAGCGGAAGGAGAATCGGTAACCCGCGCCGACTGGTTAGACCCGGACGACGTGGCTTCGTACAGGAAGCGCGCGTTTTCGATGTTCGCGGGGAAGACCGAGGAAGTTTCGCTCGTAGCGGATAAGTCGGTGACGGACGTGATCGTCGATAAATTCGGCGAGCGGGTAAATATGCTTAAGTTGGACGAGAATACCTGCCGCGTAAAAGTGAAAGTACAGGTGAGTCCCACCTTTTTCGGTTGGCTCGCGACTTTCCCCGGCAAGATAACGGTAAGCGCGCCCGCAAGCGTGCGCGAAGCTTATCTCGAACATCTCGAAAGAGCGATTTCGGCGCAGAGAGAGGAGAAAAAATATGATTAACGTATTATTCGTTTGCAGCAGTAACGTATGTCGCAGTCCGTACTGCGAGTATATGTTCAAGAGGATGGTACAAGAAGACGAGGCGCTCGCGGGTATCGTGGGCAGAGTGGAATCTGCGGCGGTACTTAATCATTCTAAGGAGTTGCACTCCAAAGCCCGCGCGAGCCTTCTCGGAGAGGGCTTTACTTCGGAGGAGCTCGACGCGCACCGTCCGAGGCACATACGCGATTATCCCGATCTCACGCGCGAAGCGGACGTGATAATCGGAATGACAGCCTGGCACAGGTACCTTATACCGAAAGCGGACAAGGCGAAGTACGTGAACCTTTCCGAAGCCGCGGGCGAAAGCTACAAGGCGGTCCCCGATCCCTTCCTCGCGCGCAGTCAGGCAAAGTATGACGCGGCGATGGCGGTGATCAAAAGATATCTTGCCGAATTTGCGGACAGACTCAAAAAAGGAGAACTGATATGAGCGTCGAAAAGAATAACGGAAGAAGTAAATTCACCGTGACCGGAGAGGAAGAAATAAAGGTCGCGTCGTACTCTGTGACTGAGGACAAAGGCGAGGAGGGCAACTCTCACGCCGGCGACAAGGCTAGGGAGGAGAACGCGCTTCAGGAGACCGCCGGCGCGTCGGGGGATAAGAAAGATACCGCCGATAAGTCGTCTTCCTCAAAAGGCGAGGGCATCGTTTCCATACCCGCCAACAACACGCCGAAAAAATACGAGAAAGAATTTATTTATATCGCGTTATTGGTGGTTTTGTGTGCCGCAGGAGCGCTTTTGGCATACTTTGTCGCGACTTACAAGTATGCGGGCATAATACTTGCCGTGCTTTCCCTGCTTGCCGCGGCGGCGCTCGTAAAGCACGTTTACGAGAGTAAGAAGGTGAGCGAACTCGTTACTTCGGGAAAGTGCAAGACCGTGACCGAGCTGATGAAAGCGATGAAAAAAACGAAGCGCGCAGACTTCCTGCGCACGATAGGCGGTATGATAAAGGACGGGCATCTTACCGGTTACGCCCTCCTGGACGACGAATATTTCGTTTGCCGCAATCCCGAAAACGCCGACCGTTAAATATAGGTGAAATTTCCGCGGGCGGCTTCTACCGCGCGGATTTTTATGGTAAAATTATATCCGACGCTTCGCGCGTAAGTACGGGGGAGTTCTCTCCCTTCCGAGGTCGATATGAAAAAGAAATTCCGGACAAAACAGAACATTATCATCATCGTTGTATGCGTGATACTCGTTGCCGCGATAATCACGGTGAGCGTCGTCTTGAGCGAATTGAACAAGAAGGAACAGACCGCGGAAGCGTCTGTCGCGCGCGGTTCGCTCTCCAATAACGTCAATTCTTCGGGCACGATAGTGGAAACCGGCATAAGCGGCTCCGTGCCTCTCTACGCCTGCGTGGAAGGCGTGACCGATATGGACGTGCTCGAGGATTACGACAGCAATTTCAGCTGGTCGAGTTACATATTCGACGCCGTAAGGAACGAAACTCCGCTTATGTATTACGTCGTCTACGCCAATCCTTATATGCGCGGTACGCGCAATTATTTCCATACTTCCGACGAGTCCGAGATCATTTTCACCGCTTCTCCGATGACGTTGAATACCGAAAAACTCACCGAAGATTACGAAGCCGCCAAGGTCTCCGGCGATATAACCTCGGATACTACTTTGTACGATTTCTTTTTCCTCGTGCTGCTCGGTTCGGGAGCGGACAACCCGGGAGATATACCTTCGGAATATCTCAAATTCGATATCTCGAAAACAGTCACCGTCTCGACCGCTTATCTCAAAGAGCTCATCGAAGTCAACGCTTCCCCGGAGGAAACCGATTCTTTCGAATACACGATAACCAATTTCTCTCTTAAAAACGGCGATATCGTAAGTCTCGACAAAAGGGTATTCAATTTCGCGGTGAGCCAGTTATACACCACTTTCACCGTCACCGAATACGACGTCGCGAGCATAGACGCCAAACTGCGCGAAGCGGAAAAGCTGACGCTCGAAGACGGTAAAAAACACGGCGTATACGCCGCGGTTTCCATCAACGCGCTCGACGGCAGAAAAGTGGTCGCCGAAATACTCAGCGTAGTGAAAGGCAGTAACAGCGGAGGGATCTCGTATTACGCCGTGCAGGCGAAAATAATTTTCGCGAGTACGACCGAACTCGATCTTACCGTTGAGGAGAACCGCTCGCTCAAAGTGGCGAGGAGCGCTTTACAGAAGGATCCGGACGCTACGAGCGTGGTTTGCGGCGACTACACTTATTACGATCCGGAGCTTACTCCGGAAGCCGTCGAAGCGCTCGACGTGGATCTCGCCGACTCGGTGTTGCGCGAGGAAGTACTCGTCAATTATTCCGTTTCGGTCAGGGTGCAGAAAACCGTCGTATATAACAAACTCATCGTGCCGACAAAGTGTATTTTCTACGACGGAAGCAAACAGCCTTACGTCATCGTCAAAGACGGCAACAAAGAAACGCGCGTCTACATAAAGATACTGCTTTCTACGGGTTCGGAAGCGGCGGTGGAAGTAAACGAAGGTTATTCGCTCGAAGAGGGCGACAAGATAGTATATCAGGCAGATTCCGGTCTTATCAGTTCGCTTCTGGGATAATGGCAAAAGGTACCGTATTGCTCTCGATGAAGGGCATCAACAAAATTTACGAGATGGGCGAAAATTCGTTGCACGTTCTCCACGACGTGGACTTCGAGGTGCGCGAAGGCGAATTCGTGTCGATACTCGGACCTTCGGGCTCAGGTAAGTCCACGCTTATGAATATTATAGGCTGTCTGGACGTGGCGACGAGCGGAACGTATATCCTCAACGGAAAAGACATCGGCAAAATGAAAGACAAGGAGTTGTCGAAAGTAAGGAACAAGGATATAGGTTTCGTGTTTCAACAATTCCAGCTTCTGCCGAGAATGACCGTCATCGACAACGTGGTGCTTCCGCTTATTTACGCGCGCGTTTCGAGCAGGGAACGTAAGGCGCGCGCGATGGTACTGCTCAACAAAGTGGGACTGGGCGACAAGATAACCAATCGCCCCAAGCAGCTTTCGGGAGGACAGCAACAGCGCGTGGCGATAGCGAGAGCCATGGTCACCGATCCCGCGATACTGCTTGCGGACGAACCTACCGGCGCGCTCGATCAGGCGACCGGTAAGCAGATAATGGAGCTTTTCAAACAGCTTAACAAAGAGGGTAAGACCATAATCATGATAACGCACGACGCGAAGCTCGCCAAACAGGCTAAACGTATCGTGCACATACTGGACGGCAGGATGTATTCCGCGGAGGAATACGCGGAGATATACGACGAAGAGGGCGTGAGATGGGAGGATAAACCCACCTTGCGCGAAAGGAGAAGAAGGAGGCTTAACGATGATTAAAGACATTATCAGAATGAGTTTCCAGAATCTCAAAATGAATAAGATACGCACTTTCCTCACAACTCTCGGTATCATAATCGGTATCGCGAGCATAATCGCGTTAATTACGATAGGACAGGGCGTTACGAGTTCGGTCATAGAACAGCTCTCGGGGCTCGGCGGCAACAGAGTCACCGTGTCGATAACGGACACTAAAGCGATCCCCGGATTTACCGACAGCAATCTCAGAGAATTTACGGCTCTGGAGAACGTCGAAGGTATTTCGCCTTCGCTGCGTTCCTACAAGCCCGTCACGCTCGTTCCGGGCGAAACCAACAGCTTATACAATTACGTGTACACCTCTTCCGCGAGCGTGATGGGGGTGAATAATTATTACTTCTCGCTTTTCGCGGGCGGCAATCTTAAAGCGGGCAGAGCCATCAACGACGACGACGTGGCGTTCTCGACGCACGTCTGCGTTCTCGGCGAAACGGTCTGGAAAAACCTCTACGGCAACTACGATCCTATAGGCGAAACCATCAGGATACAGAATATGGATTTCGTGATAGTGGGGATACTCAATAATCTCGTCGGCTTGGAAACAAGAGGCAATTATTCGGTGATAGTTCCCTATACAGTCGCGATGACCGACCTGCAGATGGGGCTCATAACCACTTTCGACGCCATAGTTTCGGACACAGAATCGATGAATATCACCGTGTCGCAGATGAGCGATATTTGCGCCGACATAGTCGGTTCCACCCAGGGCTATTCGGTGACAAATCAGCAGGAAGTCATGGATATAGTCGTAACTATCACCGACCTTATACTCGGTATGCTGGCGGGAATTGCCGCGATAGCGCTCCTGGTAGGCGGTATCGGGATCATGAACATGATGCTCGTGTCGGTGTCGGAGCGCACCACGGAGATAGGCTTGAGGAAAGCGCTCGGAGCCAAACCTTCGGTGATTATGACGCAATTCCTCGTCGAAGCCGTCATTATCAGTATTCTCGGCGGGATACTCGGCGTTGCGTTAGGCGTTTCGATAGCTTACGTCGCTTCTTTGCTTATCGGATATAAATTCACTTTCCAGATGACTACGGTGTTGCTCGCGGTAGGCTTTTCGGCGGCGGTGGGACTTATCTTCGGGATATTGCCGGCGCGGAAAGCGAGCAAGCTCAATCCGATAGACGCTTTGCGCGCGCAATAAAAAAGGCTCTTTACGACGGAAAATTTTTACGCGAAATGTAAGAAAAAACCGTTGACAAAATAAACTTTACGGTGCTATCATTGCACCAACAACAATAAACCGTTGACGCAGAGTAGTAACTCGAGGGAAGCGCAGAGAGATATCCGGTACGGTGTGACGGAGAAGCGGAAGCCGAGCGAATGGACTGCCGAGGGTCGGTGCGAACGCATCAGTCAGTAGTGCCGGACGGGAACTCCCGTAACAGAGTCAGGATATGACGGTATCCGTGAATGAAGGTCGGGCTCAATGCTCGGCGAAGTCGGGTGGCAACACGAAACGATATGATTCGTCCCGACGCAGTAACAGTCTGCGTCGGGATTTTATTATATAAAAAATTACTCAAAGGAGGCACACAGCAATGACCAAAACGACGGACATTCCCTACAAAATCTATTTAACCGAAGACGAAATGCCGCGTAGCTGGTACAACGTCCGTGCCGATATGCCGGTCAAACACGATCCGATGCTCAATCCCGCGACGCTCGAACCCGCGACGAGAGAGGATCTCGAGAAGGTATTTTGTTCCGCGGTGGTGGAGCAGGAACTCAACCAGACGGACAGATTCATAGAGATCCCCGAAGGAATAAGGAATTTTTATAAGATGTACAGACCTTCGCCCCTGGTGAGAGCGTATTGCCTAGAGAAGGCTCTCGGCACTCCCGCGGAGATCTACTACAAATTCGAAGGCAACAACACTTCGGGATCGCATAAGCTCAATTCGGCGGCGGCGCAGGCGTATTACGCCAAGCAGGAGGGGCTCACTTCGCTCACCACGGAAACGGGAGCGGGACAATGGGGCACCGCGTTGTCGATGGCTTGCGCCTTCTTCGGGCTCGATCTTACCGTATTTATGGTAAAGGTCAGCAGCGAGCAGAAGCCGCACCGCAGAGAGGTCATGCGCACCTACGGCGCGAAGGTCATACCTTCGCCGTCGGACACCACCGAATGCGGCAGGGCGATACTCAAAGCTCATCCCGGTACGGGCGGCTCGCTCGGATGCGCCATTTCGGAAGCGGTGGAAGTGGCGGTATCCACTCCCAATTGCCGTTACGGTCTCGGTTCCGTGCTCGATCACGTGCTCCTGCACCAGTCTATAATAGGATGCGAGAGCAAGATAGCCCTCGACAAGTACGGCGTACATCCCGATATGATAATAGGGTGCGCGGGCGGCGGCTCCAACCTCGGCGGACTCATCAGCCCGTTCATGGGCGAGAAGCTGCGCGGCGAACGCGATTACCGTTTCATCGCCGTAGAACCCGCTTCCTGCCCGTCGCTCACGAGAGGCAAGTATCTCTACGACTTCGGCGATACCGGCAAGATCACTCCTCTCATGAAGATGTACACTTTGGGTTGCGACTTCATACCCTCCGCCAACCACGCGGGCGGGCTCCGCTACCACGGTATGAGCGCGGTGATAAGCAAGCTCTATCACGACGGATACATGGAAGCGAGAAGCGTGGAGCAGACCTCCGTATTCAGAGCCGCGGAAACGTTCGCGCGTACAGAAGGCATACTGCCCGCGCCCGAATCTTCTCACGCGATCCGCGTCGCGATAGACGAGGCGTTGAAGTGCAAGGAAAGCGGCGAAAAGAAGGTAATACTTTTCGGACTGACCGGAACGGGCTATTTCGACATGACGGCGTATAAGAAATTCAACGACGGCGAAATGAGCGACTATATCCCCACCGACGAGGAGATCGAGAAGAGCGTC
>JADINF010000143.1 GCA_017694145.1 Candidatus Stercoripulliclostridium pullicola | reverse complement strand
ACGTAAAACTCCGCTTCCAGCGCGTTCGACGGTAACGGGCTCGAAGACCCTTTGAGATAATTCCTTATATTAGTCTGTATCTCGATATACGCGCCGTACTTCAGGTCGCTCCACGCGCAATCCGTAGGCGGGTACGCCACTTCTTTTTTGTACCAGTTGAGCGTCAGGTTGTCTAAAGCCATGTGACAATGCGCGAAATACCCTTCGTCTGTATATTTTTCGGCGCCGTCGTAGCAGTAAAGATATTTAAATACCATATTGACCGCTTTCTGCGCCTTGCCGTACGCTACGGGTTGATATATTTTCCTGTTGTCCTCGTTGAAAAGGGTGAGGAATTCGGTACACACCGCCTTATGCCACTCGTCGAAGCCTTCGCGCGACATTACGTCGTAACTTTTCCTGCCGTCGACGGTGTCTATCTCGCCGCCTTTATGGAAATAAGCGTAGAAGGAGTCCCTGAGATAGGTAAGCGCCCTTTCTTTCTCGACGGCGCCGTCCCCGCCTTCGTCGTCGGTCGCCTTCTTCAGAGTGCGCACCGCCATATCGTTGAAAGCCATATTAACGGCTCTCTTTTCCCCTTTTCCGCTTCCGTAGTAGTCGTCGATATTGTCTATAGAAAAATTGTTTTCGTTTGTATAAAAATATTTCTTATATCTTTCCTGATCCATCGTTTTATCTCCTTTATACAAATTTACCCGTCATTTTCCCCAAAAACCTTTTACTCCGACAGGTTTACTCGTCAAGCATCGTTGCGTCCTCCTTTATTCTCCGCACGTTCGCGGATGCGGTTTATATTTTAATTATAAACTCCGCTCAAACAAAATTCAATAGTCCCTTTGCGCCGCCCGTGCGGGCGAGCTTCACGTAAAGAACGGATAACTTGCGTTTTCGCACGGAAGCAATAAAAAACGCCCCGTTCGGGGCGTTGATTTTTTGAAGTTTCTTACTCCCACTCTATCGTGCCGGTGGGCTTGGGGGTGATGTCGTAGAGAACGCGGTTCACGCCCTTCACTTCCGTAAGGATCCTGTCGGTTATCTTCTTGAGAACGGCGTAGTCGACGGGCTCTATCGTCGCGGTCATCGCGTCCACCGTATTGACGGCACGGATGATAACGGGCCACTCGAAGCACCTCGCGTTGTCTCTCACGCCCACGCTCTTGAGATCGGGGATAAGCGTGAAGTACTGCCATACCTTGCCGCGGAGTCCCGCTTTGTCGAATTCTTCGCGGAGAATGGCGTCGCTCTCTCTCACCGCTTCCAGTCTGTCGCGGGTGATTGCGCCCAGGCACCTTACGCCCAGTCCCGGTCCGGGGAAGGGTTGACGGTACACCATGTCGTCGGGAAGTCCGAGCGCCTTGCCGCAGGCGCGCACTTCGTCTTTGAAGAGATATTTGAGGGGCTCGACAAGCTCGAATTTGAGGTCGTCGGGAAGCCCGCCCACGTTGTGGTGGGATTTAACGATTTTGTTGGTTTTGGTTCCCGATTCCACTATATCGGGATATATAGTTCCCTGCGCGAGGAAATCGATACCGTCGAGCTTGCGCGCTTCTTCCTCGAATACGCGGATAAATTCGGCGCCGATTATCTTCCTCTTCTTCTCGGGATCGCTTACGCCCGCGAGCTTATCGAGGAACCTGTCCACGGAGTCCGAATAGATGAGCGTCGCTCCCAGCTCCTCGCGGAATACCCTGATGACCTGCTCGGGTTCGCCTTTACGGAGAAGTCCGTGGTTGACGTGTACGCAGACAAGCTGTTTGCCGACGGCTTTGATGAGAAGCGCCGCGACGACGGAGGAGTCTACGCCGCCCGAAAGCGCGAGCAATACCTTCTTGTCCCCTATCTGCTTGCGCAAAAGTTCCACCTGGTCGTCGATGAAGTTGGACATATTCCAGTTTGCTTCGCATTTCGCGGTCTTGAAAACGAAGTCCTTGACTTCCGATTCGGTTATCGCGGGGCACTTGTCGGTCTTATGGGCGAGAGCGACTACCGGTACGCCCGAAGAATAAATTTCGTCTCTTACGTCGATCGCTGCGCCGTCCACGACGTTGTTGGGTCCGCCGTTAAGTATAACTCCTTTGACGTTGGGAAGCGCTTTGAATTCGGCGCCGGTGATATCGTGGGGGTATATCTCGGAATACACGCCCATGGCGCGGATAGCCCTCGCGAGGGCGGAATTGTTCTCGGAGCCGAGATCGATGATGGCGATCATATCCTGTTTCATAGTTGCTCTCCTTTCGCATTTGAAAATAAATAAACGCAACGCTTATTTTATGGTAAAAATATATCACCGCGCACGCGCGTATGTCAAACTCTTTGAATATTGTTTATTATTTATTTGACTATAATTTTATATCGGATATAAAAGCGCGCGCCGTGCGCGCGTGAGAGGACGCCCCGCTCAGAGCACTACCGCCGCGGCTAAAGCTCCCGCGAAAATAAGGGAGATGAAATTGACGAGATCGTTATCCATAACGCGCGCGCCGCGTATAAGCGTTGTCGGCGCGCCGCAATGAATTTCCTTTTCGGTGAGTTCGCCGCACTCGTCACAGCGGTACAGCGCCTGCAGGGAAGCGCCGAGAACGGAATCCGCGAGCGTAGCGGCGAACGCCGCGGCGAAAGCTATAGCGAAATAAACGGCGCCGTAGCCGTTGCCGAAAGGAAGGGCGAGCGCCGCGACGAATATCGCGCCCGCAAGAGCCGACAGCGTGCCTAACGCCGTGACTCCCCCGCTCAAACCTCTTTTGACGGGTCGGAAAGTGAGGATACTGCGCGCTGTGCGGCGCGAGAGGATACCTATATCGGAAGCCGCGGAGTCGGCAAATCCCGCGGCGAGAGAAGCGACGAAGGCGGTATAAAAAGACTGTATGCCCGTAGAAAACCACACCGCCGCGAAAACAAGCGCGGGAAGCCCGTTGCAAATTACCTGCACCACGCCGCGCGTACCCGTTCTTTTGTGTATGCCCTCTTCGCGTTCCGCTCTTTTCTTTTTGCCCGCAAGGGATATTACTCCGGACAGAAGAAAGGCTCCCGCATAGAGGACCAGCCCGGCGTAGCCCGTAAACACGGTCGCCGTAACGAGAATGACCGCGGCGACCGCAGTCGCCGCGGGAGTTAAAAGCTTCTTAAGTATCGCAAGCGCCGCTACCGCGACGGCGACGCCCGCCGCCGCAGCTATTGCCACGACGTCTATATTTTCGTACGGCATTTCCACCTACGAAAAAAGCCCGCGCGGGGCTCTTTTCTCTTTTTTGATTAACGATTAAGCCTTTTTCTTCGCGGCTTTCGCTTTGGGAGCCGCTTTCGCGGGAGCTTTCTCTTCGGCTTTCGCGGGAGCTTTCTCTTCGGCTTTAACCTCCGCCTTTACTTCCTCGGCTTTCGCTTTGGGAGCGGCTTTGGCTTTGGGGGCGGCTTTTGCTTTGGGCGCCGCTTTCTTCGCCTTCTTTACCTCTTTGGCTTCCGCTTCCGCTTTCGCCTGTTCCATTCTCTCGTAAGCTTTGGCACAAGGATATTCCTCTTCGCCGCGGCAGTATTCGCAGTAAGGCATATGTCTGCACATATCCATTCCGCGATCCTCGCTTTCGTGCCATTTAACTATATCGAGATGCGTTTGCACTTCGCTGTAATTCATACCTTTACCTCCTGGTTATTAAATTATCGATAATTATATTCGCATTTTCCGTAAAATGCAACCGTTTTAACCCAAATACACTTCGTATATTTCTTTCTTTATTTTCTTGACGTTGATATCGATAACGCCCTTGACGGCTTCGTTCACGGTGAGATTGTTCTTCTCGTCGCGCTCGAAAATGTCCTCCGGTACTTTCGAAACGAAGGCGTTGTATTTGAGAGTGCGGTTCTCCGTTTTCAGTCCGTCGCGGAGAGTTTCGTACAGGCTCTTGCCCGTCGAAGGATTGACGCGGCTCTTGAGATAAGCTATTATCTCGGCGTCCGTCCCGCCGAGGGCGAGTTCTTCGTCGTTCACGCCCGCGAAAGGAGTGGAGCTTATCATCATAAGGTGCACGCCGTAATTCGAGCAGGAATACGCGAGGTGTCCGTCCGCGTCGAAGGCGTTGCCCACTTTGCCCGCGCCGCCGAGCGCGGCGTTATCGTAAGTGAATATCGCCTCTCCGAGTTCGTTGAAAGCGTCTACCCAACCCGAATCCTCGGGATCGGCGGTCATCAGATAACCGTAAGCGTTATTGAAGATGCCGGGGTCGTCGTTGTATTTGTAGAGATATTCGAGGAAGAGTTCGGTGGCTTCGGAAGCCTTATTCTCGCTCGTTCCGTTATATATCTCCGCGAGTTTCGTTTCGAGCTCCGCTATAACGTCCTTCACGAGCACTTCGTCGCCGAAAGGCTCTACCGCGTTCTCGTCCTCGGGATCGTATTTCTCGGCGTCGTAGTCGGCGTTCGAGGGCTCCGTCGTCAATATCGTAAGGAAATAATCGGTGAATTCCTTGATCGACGCTTCGTCGTCGCCCGCTTCCTCGAGGAAAGACTCCATCTCGTCGGTGAACGAGAAGAGGATCTGATATACGTAATAGTAATCGGAAATGTCCGTGATCGCGGGATAATAATACACGGTGTCCAGACCGTTCTTTATAGCGGTAACGAAGGCGTCTTTATTCGCCTCGGCGTCTGCGCCGTAGGAATTCTTGCCGGTAGTGTAAAGATAACGGTATTCCTCGGCTATCTTTGCGTCGGATATGACTCCGCCCGCTTCCGCGGAATTGTCCGCTTTGAGATATATCTCCGCCTGAAGGGCGCTCAATACCGCGCTTTCGTATTGCGCCTTATAGAAATATTCCATCGTCTTGTAGGAATTCTTGATATTCTCTACGGTCACGCGGTAAGCTTCGGTCTTGTATTTATTGCCGCTCTTCTCCGCGTCGGCGTATTCCTGTTCGATGTCGCGGATGCGGCACGCCGCTTTGATCTCGTCGGGTATCTCGGAATCCTTGGCATACCTCGATATGGGATCGAAATCCCCTATCGTTATCTCGGCGTAATCGGTGGGTTCTTCGGCTTCTTCGCGGGTATCGCGAGGATATACCAGTTTGTAATCGTATGTGAGCGTATGCGCTTCCTCGGTCACGTTACCGTCCTTGTCGGTGACGTTTTCGGTGAAAGAAATGACGAAATTCTTGTCCTCGGTGCGCTCGGAGTTGTCGTCGGAAGCTTCCGAACTGAACGCCGTCGTATAAGCTCCGGTAGGCACTATGAACGCCTCGGACTTCTCGCCGTTGTCGTATACGACTTGTATCTTCACGCGGTCGGTATCGAGCTCGTTGCCTACGTAACAGCCTTCGCCGTCATGGAAAAACTTTGCAAAATACGCTTCCGTTTCCTCCGCGAAAACTATTTCCTTCACGTTTTCCGCGGAGATCGCGTTCATGATACGGTTGAGATCTTCCTGATACGCTTCCTCTTCGGCGGTTTCAAGGCTCGAATCGATGCTCGAATTCACCGCGTATATCGCCGCGTATTTCTCAGCTACCGTCAGTACGTCCACGGGGTTTACTTTTGCGCCGCCGCCTACGAGCACGCTCTT
>JADINF010000142.1 GCA_017694145.1 Candidatus Stercoripulliclostridium pullicola | reverse complement strand
GAAATACACTTTCGTATCTATCTCCGGAGCGTTCCTTTCCGTTCTGCCGTAAAACTTGTTTTTCGCGTAGTCGATACCCTCGTAAACGACTTCGACTTCCTTACCGAGATAATCCGCGTGACGGGCTTCGACAACTGCGCACTGTATTTTCGAAAGCGCGTTTTCGCGCTTCTTGCGCACCTTGTACGGCACCCTCGGCGTCATCTTGTAAGCGGGAGTCCCCGTCTCTCTCGAATAGGCGAAAAAGCCGGCGTAATTTATTCGTCCTTCTTTTATGAAATCCTCGAGCTCCGCAAAATCCTCCTCGGATTCTCCGGGGAAACCTACGATGAACGTCGAACGTACCGCTATGTCCGCGCCGGAAGCTTCGATCCTTTTTATGAGCGCGCGCACTTCGTTACCGTCCGTGTGACGGTTCATTCTCCTCAGCACACCGTCGTTTACGTGCTGTAACGGTATGTCGATATATTTGGCGATACCCTTTTCGCGCGCTATCATCTCTATCAGTCCGTCGTCCACGAGTTCGGGGTAGGCGTACATTATCCTTATCTTCCAGAAGCCTATTTTCAGGAGCTCTTTAAGCAGTCTTTTAAGGGCGTACTCGCCGTAAAGGTCTTTGCCGTAACGGGTGGTGTCCTGCGCCACGAGTATCAGTTCTTTGACGCCTTCGGCTTTCAGGCGTACCGCCTCCCCTGCGAGCTCCTCTATCGGATAGGAACGGTATCTTCCGCGAATGTAAGGAATGGCGCAATAAGTGCAGAAATTGTCGCATCCGTCCGCTATCTTGAGATAGGCGTAATGCGCGGGCGTGGTAAGCACGCGCTCGCGTTTATAGGGCGTAAAGTTTTTTTCTATATAGATCCTTTCCGCCGTGCCCGCTCGCACCGCGTCCGTTATCTCCGCTATCCTGTGATAACAGTTTATTCCCACGAATGCGTCCACTTCCGGAAGCTCCGAAGCCGTTTCTAAAGCAAACCTCTCGGTAAAACAGCCGAGCACCATTAGTTTTACGTTTTTGCGTTTGGCTTTTTCCGTGGCGAGTTCGAGAACGGTATCTATACTTTCGCGTATCGCGGGAGTGATGAACGCGCAGGTATTGACCATCAATACGTCGGCTTCGCTCGCGTTCTGTACGATACGGTAACCCGCCGCTTCCAGCGAAGCGAGCACGTTTTCCGTATCCACGCGATTTTTATCGCACCCGAGCGACACCACTCCGACAGCAGGCTTTCCCCCGTTATTCGCGTCTTTTACCGTCATCACGCTTTCCTTATCCTCTTATTTCGTTCTCTTTGAGATAACCCGCGAAGGCTTCGAGCTCTTCGTCGGTATATTCTATCGCTCTGAGGCGCGCGACCTCTTTGCCGCCGCCGAAGAATATCAGTTCACCTTCGCCGAGCTTGTCCGCGCCTTTGTAAGCTCCGCCTTTCGAACAGACGGCAAAATGCACTTTCGTAGCGAAAGCCGTTTCTTCCACGGAAGCCTTCGCGGGCGAGGCATAAATCACGTAAACGCCCGCCGCCGCGCCGATATAAGCTATAAAAGTGAGTTTCTCTATAAATTCGTCCGCTTCTTCGTCGTTATCGGATACTACGAGAAAATATTTACCCATAGTCCCCAATCCGCGCGAATTGTAGTCGTATATATCCGACGCGCCGGCACGGCGTAAGATATCCATACGTCTGAACGTTTCGTCATATGCGGCGTCCACGAGCTCCGCAACGGTTTTCCCGTCCGCGCAGGTGAGATGATCCTTGACTATGCTCACCCTTCCGAACGCTCCGAGAGAATTGACGATCCCCTCGCGCTCCGCTATCGCGACCTCCGCTTCGCCCGCGCCGTACGCGCTCGCGATCCCCGCAAGCACCGAACGCAATACCGTTTCGCGCGTCCTGCGGTCGGAGCCGGTGACAAAAAGGCTTTTTACCTTAACTCCTATCTCCGGCGCGAAAGCGCTCTCCCCGTCGGCTGTACCGATACAATAAGTCCCGACTACGCCTTTGGCAGGCCTTTCGCTGAAAATACTTTTATCATGTATAATCGTCGTCATCGGTGTCGTCCTCCTCATAATTTCCGCCGCCCACGTCGTTTATCGTAGGAGTGCCTTCTGCGTCGGCGTCTTTACCGAATATTTCGTAATACTGATCCATAGTTATCATTATATCTCTGGGTTTCGCTCCGTCGCCCTGGCTCAGGAATCCCCTCTCCGCCATGGCGTCCACGAGTTTACGCGCTTTGATGTAACCGACGTGATGCGAAGCCTGCGCGCTCGACACGGACGCCCTGCCCGAGAGTATGAACGACTTCAATATCACCCTTAAAAGCTGCTCGAAATCGGCGTCGCGCTCTTCCTGCGCGCTGACCTTGGTTTCGGGTTCGGGGGCGGGCGGTTCGTAGGTTATCGCCTTCATGATCTCGTCGTCGAAGTAACATTCGTTGTTCGCGCGGATATAGTCGCATACCGCTTTTATCTCCGATATGTCTATCATCGCGCCCTGCAAACGCACGAGGTTGGCGGGGAAAGAATAAAGCATATCGCCCATTCCGAGCAATTCTTCGGCGCCGCCGTCGTCCATGATGACTCGCGAGTCGGTATTGCTCTTGACCGTGAACGCCACCCTGTGCAGAATGTTGCTCTTGATAAGCCCCGTTATGACCTGCACCGTAGGACGCTGTGTCGCGATAATCATGTGGATACCGCAAGCGCGCGCAAGCTGCGCGATACGCACGATATTCTCTTCGACGGAATTGTTCTTCGATTTGATCATGAGATCCGCCATCTCGTCGATGATAAGCACTATCCTCTGCATCTTGGGCTCTTTGGCTTTATCGCGGTACAGATCGTTGTACTGGTCGATGTTGCTGCACCCTATCTGCTCGAAGAACGCATACCGCCTGTCCATCTCCTCCGTAAGCCACTTGAGCACGTTGACCGCGTGACGGGATTCCTTGACGGTTTCCTTGATGAGGAGGTTCGGCAGTCCCCTGTAAACGCTCATCTCGACGCGCTTGGGGTCGATCATTATCATTCTGACGTCCTCCGGCGAATACTTGTAAAGTATGCTGACTATGACCGCGTTAAGGAAAACGCTCTTGCCCGTTCCGGTCGCGCCCGCGACGAGAAGGTGAGGCATTTTCGCGAGATCCGCCACGTAAGGTTTGCCGTCGAAAGTCTTGCCGAGCGCAACTCTTATGCCTTTGTCGCTCTCGTTGAATTCCTTGGTGCAAAGTATGCTCTTCAGTCCAACCGTGTCGCGCTTCGCGTTGGGAAGCTCTATACCGAATGCGTCCTCTCCCTCTATCGGAGCCTGTATGCGCAGGTTCTTCACGCGCAGACGCATTTTAAGATTCTCTTTAAGCGCGGTGACTTTGTTGATTTTGTAACCGGGACCGAGTTTGAGATAATACATCGTAAACGTAGGTCCGCGCTTCGCCGTCACCACTTCCGCAGGCACGTTGAATTCCTGCATCGTAATGTCTATTTTCTCTTTTACCGCCTGATAGTCTGTCGGGAAATCCTCTCCCGCGTTACCGTAATCGCGTAAAAGGTCGTATCCGGGAGCCTTATAAGGTTTAGGGATATAAGGCTTTTTCGGAGCGTCGGGGAACAATGCGCTCTGCTCCACTCCGGAAGCTCCGCCTACGGGTAGTTCGGGAGCTTTCTCCTTGCGCATGGCTTCCGACTGATATACGGGTTTTTTCTCACGCGGCGCGCGCGGCTCCGCTACGGGAGGCGCCTTCGGCACGTTGGCAAAACTGCCGGTATTCTCCGTGCGCTGTACCGGCGCGGTCCTTACC
>JADINF010000141.1 GCA_017694145.1 Candidatus Stercoripulliclostridium pullicola | reverse complement strand
CGCTCCAAAGACTTTGCGTGTAAGCGTATATCGCGCTCGCTTCGGGAGGAACGGGGAAGAACACGTTGTTCGTCTCGTCCTCCGTCACGTTGCCGGAGCCCTGAGCCGGATCTTCCGCGGGAGGAGTATCGCCGTCCTCCACGTTGGCGGAGCTTCCGGGGACGTCGGTATCCTTGCCTTTGAAAAGATCCGCAACGGTACCGCTTCCCGCAACCACCATGAGCACGGCTATCACCGTAAGTAGAAATATCGCTAAAATTTTAGGAGCATTTTTTTTCATTGATCCGTCCTTTTGAACGGATTATAAACCATAGTCCCCGATGTCGCGACGTATAAGACAAAATAAGCGAAAAATATATATAAGTCGTGTCCGCCCTAAGGTCGGAAAAAGGTCAGTTAAGACTGATTTTGACGAAACCTCGCGCAAGCGCGTATGCGGTGAGTTCGTTCTTGAAAGGAGTTACGTCGGTGCGGTCGGCGATATCTTTGGCTTTTCGCATGAGCGCGAGCGAGAGCGACGCGCCGCCTTTCCCGCTCTGTTCTTCTCCGAGCCACTCGCCCGCTCCGCGCATTTCGAGATCCTTCTCCGCGATCTCGAGCCCGTCGCGTTCTCTCACAAGAGTTTCGAGCCGCACGATATCGTCGCCGGATCTCGTCGTGTAAAGGAAACAGTATGCCTTGGAGCCGTCCCTGCCTATCCTGCCGCGAAGCTGGTGCAATGTGCTCAAACCGAATCTGTCGGCGTCGAATATAGCCATCATAGAGGCGTTCGGTACGTCTATACCCACCTCTATCACCGTAGTGGAAACGAGTACGGACACCTTCCCTTCCGCAAATCCGTTGAGGACTTTCTGTTTCTCCTGCGCCTTCATTCTGCCGTGCAGAAGCCCTATCGTTACTTTGTCGCCGTACTGCGAGCAAAGCTCTTTGTAAAGCTTTTCGGCGGCGAAGCCCTCTATACCTTCGGCGTCGAATATTTTGGGCGCGACGACGTAAGCCTGCTTGCCCTTGAGGCATTCTTCGACGATATAGTCGGTCATGCCTTTACGTTTTGCGGGCGTGACCACGGCTGTGGAAACGTTGTCCGCGGAATAACGCCTGTCAATACTCATCACGTCGACGTCGCCGAATACGGTGAGCCGCAGGGAACGCGGAATGGGAGTCGCGGAAAGCGTGAGCGTATCGACGGCGCCGCCCTTATCTACGAGCGCGGTGCGTTGCGCCACGCCGAAGCGGTGCTGTTCGTCTATGACGACGAGGGCAAGCGAGCGGAAATCCACCCCTTTCGATATAACGGCGTGCGTTCCTATGACTATATCGGCGTATCCCGACGAAACGGCAGAGCGCGCCACGCGCTTCTCCGCAGCGCCGCAACCGCCGGTAAGCAATACGATTTTCACTCCGAGCGGCGCGAGAAATTTCTCGAAAGTGCGGTAATGCTGTACGGCGAGTATTTCCGTAGGAGCCATGACAGCCGCCTGATGTCCCGAAGCCGCGGCGTAATACGCCGCTATCATCGCGACTACGGTCTTGCCGCTGCCGACGTCGCCCACGAGCATGGCGTTCAGAGGTTTATCCGACTGCATTCTATCGAGGATATCGTTCACCGCCGCTTTCTGCGACTGCGTGAGCCTGTAGGGCAGCGCGTCGGTGACTTTATCTATGACGGCGGGGTGCGCCTCGTAATATATCGCCCTGCGAGATTCCCTGCGCACGGTGCGGTATGCAAGAATGTCTTTAAGGAGTTTCTCCAGTTCTATCCTCTCCCTCGCTTCTTTGGCTTCGGATAGGCTTAAAGGAAAATGCGCTTTCACGAAAGCTTCGCCGAGGTTCATGAGCCCTTTTTCGCCGTCGGCAAGTCCGCGGGCGTCAAAGCCTTTCGCGATAACGTCCGCGACCATTGCGGAAAAAGTTTTCTGCGGGATAACTCCGCGCGTCGCGTATACGGGCTTTATCCCGCGAAGTTCGCCTTCTCCGAGCGCGTCCGCTTTCTCGTAAGCGGGATTGATAAGTTCGAAAGTCCTGCCCTCTTTACGGAGTTTGCCGTAAACGCGCACTTTGGCTCCCGCGCAGACGACCGAAGCCACGTAATTGGCGTTGTACCATACGAGCTTTACCTTCTTACCGTCGTCGGTTGCGCCGGTAACGCGGTACATCTGAAGTTTTCCTTTTCTGAAGGGTTTACTTGCGGAGGTTATCTCGGTGACGAGCACGACGAACTGTCCGTCCTCCGCTTCGTCGAGATCGCTCACCGCGTCCAGATCGATATAATCGACGGGGGTCTTTTCTACTATCCCCCGCCGCGAATAAATACCTAAATAATTGAGTTTTTCGAGCGTTACGGGACCTACTCCCTTTACGCCGAGAAGTTCGTTCCGCTCCATCCGAATTCCAAAGCCCGTTACTTAACCTACTCTACGGAAATGTAATAGAAATAATGTTGCTGACCGCCCTCGTAGACCATGACGTCGTGGAAAGGATATTCGTCCTGAAGCACGGCTTGCAGTTCCTCCGCGACGGAGGCTTCGAGCCCTGCGCCGTAATACAGACTGATAGCCGCGGTTTCGTCCGTTACCATCTTAGCCACTACTTCGCGCGCCACTTCGTTGACGGAATCGCCCTTCGCCACTATCCTGTCGTAAATACCGATAACGTCGCCGTTATGCAGATCGAAACCGTCCATCTCGGTATCGCGTACCGCGCGGGTGACCTGAGCGCTCTTGACGGAACGTATCGCGCGGCGCATCATCTCGACATTCTCCTCTTCGCTCGCCTCAGGATTGAAGTTGATAGCGGCGGTAATGCCCTGCGGAATATTTTTTGTAGCTATAACTACCAATTTCGCTTTGGTCAGCTCTCTCGCCTGCTCTGCGGCGAGCACGATGTTGGAATTGTTGGGGAGTATGTACACGGTATCCGATCCGGTGGAGTCCACGAGCCCCACGATATCCGCTACGCTCGGATTCATCGTCTGACCGCCCTCCAATATCTTGTCGACGCGAAGTTCGGTGAAAATACGCTTGATGCCTTCGCCGTTGCATATCGACACGAGCGAAACGGGTTTGACTTCCTCTTTACGCTCCTCGCGCGACTTCTTGAGCGCGCGATTCTGCTCGAGCATGTTCTCTATCTTGGGCTTGTCGAGTTCGCCCAGCATGAGCGCGTAACCGAGAGCCTTGTCGGGGTTATTTGTATGCACGTGCACCTTTACGAGAGTGAGATCGCCCACCACTATCACGCAGTCGCCGATATTGTTGAGCTTGTCGCGCAGCTTGTCGATATCCGAAAGCGTGGTCTTCTTTTTCATGTTTATGATGAAAAATTCGGTGCAATACGCAAATTTGATGTCGTCCAGGTCGTGCACGTCGGGCGCGTCGAAAAGGTCTTCGCCCTTCTCCTGCCCCGCTTCGGCGGGAGAAAGCTCCTGCATCGGAACGCCTTTAAGCACGTTGGACATGCCGTAAAGTATCGTCAGTAATCCTTTGCCGCCCGCGTCCACGACGCCCGCTTTTTTCAGTACGGGCAACATTTCGGGCGTACTCTTGACTACTTCTTCGCCTTTTACGAGTAAAAGATCGAAAAATTCAATAAAATCTTTCTTTTTAGTGGAAATTTTCAGCGCGTAGTCGCTTACGAGTCTTATAACGGTAAGTATCGTACCTTCCTTGGGATGAGTTACCACGTCGTATGCCGCGTTGGAACCGTTTTTGAGGGCGCGAGCGAAGATCTTGGTGGTCACCTCGGCGTATTCGCTCATCACCTGACTCATTCCCTTGAAGATCTGACTCAATATAACGCCGCTGTTGCCGCGCGCGCCTTTGAGGGCGCCGCGCGCGAACGCTTCGCACACAAGGTCCATGCGGTCTTCCGTGACCGCGTCCATCTCCTTGACCGAAGACGTTACGGTAAGATTCATATTAGTTCCCGTATCTCCGTCGGGAACAGGAAAGACGTTCAGACTGTCGATATATGCGCTGTTGTTTTTCAGATTAATCGCACCGCCCTTGAAGAGTTCGCGAATATCCGCTGTCTGTAAAATATTCATCTATATCCTTAACCGAATTACTTCGCCATTTCTATAACTTTACTCCCACGACGTGGATGATGACGCTTTTCACGCGCATGCCGGTGAGGTGCTCGACGTTGTACTGCACGCTCGAACGAAGGCTCTCTATAACGGCTTCGCGGTTGACGCCGTCTTTCAATATGACGTAAAGCTCCACGAAAATACGGTTGTCCATCGTGACGATCTTGACGCCTTTGCCGAGAGGCTCCTTATTGAAAAGTATCATGATACTGTCGCTCAGACGGCGGCTTGCAAGCTCGACGACGCCGTAGCAATCGAGCGTTATCCTGCTTACTATGATCGCTACAGCCTGATCGCTGATATTGATATTGCCGTAAATATTGGTAGTCGTGAGCGCCATATTACTCCGTCGCGGTAAGCGCGCAATGCCGCAAAAAGCTCCCGCTCCTCGCGTGCGCGCACTTATCGATATCATATATAATATAGCAATACCCGATAATTTGCAAGTAAATTCGAAAAGGTACCTAAAAACTGTTGCCAAACGCTTAAATATTTTGTATAATACGTAAGCGCGAAATAACGCAGGAGGTTACAACTATGTCTAAAGTGTGCAGTATATGCGGCAAAGGCAGTATGAGCGGCAACAAAGTGAGCCACAGCAATATCAAAACGAAAAGAAGCTGGACGCCCAACGTTCAGAAAGTGGATATAGAGATAGACGGTAAAGTCCGTAACGCTTACGTGTGCACTCGTTGCCTGCGCACGATGAAGAAAGCGGATAAAGAATAATTATCCCCGACTTTACGTAAGCGCCTTTACGGGCGCGCGGATCGGCTGTCGCGAAAGCGGCAGTTTTCTTATATAATTCACGCAAACGAAGCGTTCCCCGAAGGGAACGCTTTTTTCACGGCGTCTGCGGGCTATTTATCTCCCGGACATAACTTTTTGATAAGACGCACTATGGGTTTCAATACCGTGGGGCAACTGATACAGATTATTCTCATTTTGTCTCCGTTACACCAGTATATGTACCCCTCTTAAAAAAGGTTACCGCTCTCCGCGCAGTACGCGCACGGTGCGCGCGGGATCGTCCGACTTATAGACTGCG
>JADINF010000020.1 GCA_017694145.1 Candidatus Stercoripulliclostridium pullicola | reverse complement strand
ATACGGTCTGTAAGCGATGCCCAATCTCTACACTCACGTATGCTTCGGCAAGGAAGTCGCAAACGCTCTCACGGCTGAAGCCGCGGAAGCCGTCAATGCGGATAAGGCGGCGTACGACCTCGGTTGTACGGGCCCCGATTTTCTTTTCATACTCCGCGAAACGGGTATCGGAAATGTGCCGGAATATGCCGAAAAGATGCACGCGGAACACGTCTACGACGTTTTCCGCGCGCTTGCGGAGTCGCTCGACAAAAAACGCGATCCCGTGAAACTCGCGTACGCCATGGGACTGATGTGCCATTACGTATTGGATTTCACCCTCCATCCGTACGTATTCGAAACCGTGAAAAGGTATTCGAACGAGCTTTTACCGCCCGCTTACGCGCGTAGCGCGCACCATTTCATCGAATCCGCCGTCGACGAATACTATATAAGCGAACTCGGAATGGGCAACGCGCATAAATTCAAGGCGGGGAAAGCCGTCAAAGAGGAGATAAGCGCGCTGTATAACGAAGTGATCGATCCCGTATTCGGCGTAAAACTCGGTAAACGCAGTTGCATAACGGCGTTCAATCTGGTAGGTAAGGCTTTGAAGTTCACGCGGGACGCAAAAGGCGTAAATCTTAAAACGGTACGGTTTCTCGAGAAAATTTTACTGAAAGGCGCTCCGAAGTTTTCGTCGCTGATACACCCGCCTTACGGATACGGCGAGTCCGATTATTTCAATTACGCGCACAGACCCTTCCGTAAAGTTCGCAATGAGGAAGAAGAGGAGCGCGCGGACGTTCCGCAACTTCTTAAAAGGGCTTTGAAGCGCGCCGTCGTATATCTTACCGAATTTTTCCGTGCGGCGAGAGGGGAAACCGTGCTCGATCGCGAAAAATTCCGCATAAATTACGAAGGCTGTTCCGTTACGCCTTGAACTTATCCCGATAAATTAAAAGAGCGTTTCCGGACGGAAACGCTCTTTTAATGTCTGTTTGCGGGTTTGGATTCAACGCCCCGCGACTATTTTTTCGGCGACGTATAAGCCGTTCGCGCCTGCCTGAGCGAGTCCGCGCGTGATACCCGCGCCGTCGCCTATGGCGTAGACGTTCTCGGTGATGCGGAAATCGTTGTCGATGAAATCGGGCTTGATCGAATAGAATTTCGCTTCCACGCCGTAGAGCAGGGTGTCGTAGTTGGCGGTACCGGGGGCTATCTTGTCGAGAGCGTACACGGTGTCTATGATGTTGTCGAGCTGGCGCTTAGGTATGCACAGTCCGAGGTCGCCCGCCACCGCGTTCAGAGTGGGATGCACTCTCGACTGAAGTAAACGGTGTTGGTTGCTGCGCCTGCCGTTGACGAGGTCGCCGAAACGCTGTACGATAACGCCGCCGCCCGCTATCATGTTGGCGAGCTTACAGATATGCTTCGCGTAAGCTATGGGCTCGTTGAAAGGCTGCGTGAAACGGGTAGTGGAGAGTATCGCGAAGTTGGAGTTTTCGGTCTTGAGCGCGGGATCGGAGTTTGCGTGTCCGTTCACCGTAAGCATACCGTCGTTATTCTCGATGACCACTTCGCCGCCCGAGTTGAAGCAGAAGGTACGCGTGCAGTCTCCGTGATCGCGCGTGCGGTAGAGTATTTTCGGCTCGTATATCTTCGAGGAAATGTCCTCCCAGATTATGCGGGGCAGCTCCACGCGCACGCCGATATCCACCTGATTGTTGGTGACTTTCAGGTTGTTGCGCCTGCACCAGCTTTCGAACCATTCCGAGCCGCTTCTTCCGATAGCGAGCACGAGGTCGTCGTAGGTGAATTCGTCGCCGTTCTCGGTGTGCACGGTGCGACTCACTAGGTCTATGTCGGTCACCGCGTTCTCCGTCACGAAATCGGCTTTAGTGGAGAGGAACTCCATGAGATTGGACATTACCTTGAGGTTACCGTCGGTGCCGAGGTGCTTGACGGTCGCCTGGAGAAGATAGAGGTCGTGTTGTAAACAACGTAATTTGATCTCGTCGGAAGGTGTGTATTGCTTCTTGGTCGCGCCGAATTCGTCGAGGATATCCGCCACTTCGTTGATGTAGCGCATCGTCACTTCGTTACCGAGGTAATCCTGGAGCCAGCCGCCGTATTCGGTGGTGATGTTGAATTTGCCGTCGCTGAATGCGCCCGCGCCGCCGATACCTTCCATAATGGCGCATTGCTTGCACTTAATGCACTCGTTGACGAGGTGATTGGAGATAGGACACTTTCTCTTGTCGAGAGCTCTGCCTTTGTCTATGACGACTACTTTGAGAGCGGGCTTTTTCGTGACGATCTTATAAGCCGTCATCAATCCGCCGATACCGCCGCCTGCAATTACTACGTCGTATTTCATCATACGCACCTCGCGAGAAAAATATTTTTGGGTTTTGCGCCTTGTGTATTATACCATATAAAAAAAATATTGCAAGCTTTTTACGCGCCGTGCACGCATATAAAAAGCGCCGCGCGCGGCGCTTGCCTTGACCGAAGCGCTTTCATATACGAAAAACCGTAAGCGAGCAATCGTTAAACGGGAAACCTTTATGCCGAGTACAGAAACCCTAACGCAAGAAACGCGCCGTGGAGCGTATGCGCCTACGAACGCGCGCCTGAGCGGGATACGGACGGTCGGAAGCGGAAAAACAACTCTCATAAAAAAACGCTTTACAATTTCGATTCGGAGATATATAATAATACGGTAGAAGCGAGCGCAATTGACTCAGTTGGTAGAGTGCCTCCGTCACATGGAGGAAGTCAGGGGTTCGAGTCCCTTATTGCGCACCAAACAGAAAAGCACGCTCACTGCGTGCTTTTCTGTTTGGTGCGCAATAAGGAACAGTCTCCCCGTATCATACGCCGGAAAGCGTATGATACGGGGTGCGTTGTATCGAGGCAATATGCCTGATACATACGAGGGGAACGTAAGCTC
>JADINF010000140.1 GCA_017694145.1 Candidatus Stercoripulliclostridium pullicola | reverse complement strand
GCAGTCGTACTGCTCGCGCTTACCGCGCTCGTTCTTACCGGTTGCACCGGCAAGATCGTCAGAGATTACGACACGCAGATTCTGACCTTCTCGACCACGGAAGGCGATTTTTATTATAAAGATTTTTCCGCGCTCACCGCGGAATGGAATCTTTCCGCCGGTCACGGGGCTTCGGCTTCTTCGGTCTTCAGCACCAACGCCGAAGGTCTCAAGATCAATACGGTAAACGCCGGTTACGCTACCGCGAGCCAGACCGTTTACCTCAAGCCTTATTCGGATTATAAGATCGAGTACGTTTACGACGTCGACTCGATAGCCGATTACGACACCACCGACGATATCGATTATTACGCCGGTCTGTATATCGGTTTCACCGAGAATCCTTCCTTCAATATCGGAGAGGGCGATAAGGCTTCCGTTATAACTACCGCGAGGAGCGGAACGGATACTTTCTATTTCCACACCGACGGCACGAGAGAATTCAACCTCGCCATCAACGTGGGTAACGAAAACAACCCCGTCAACGCCGTAGTCTACGTCAAATCCGTCAAACTCACCCTCGTCGACAGCGCGACTCTTACTCAGGAAGACAAGGACGCTTACGGCTATTACGCTCTGACGAGCGCGGTCTACGGTCAGGCGACCTCCACCAACGTCGTTTACGTCGTTCTCGGCGGAGTGGCGACTCTCGTGCTCGCTTACGTTTTCTACGTCATGCGTTCGAGAACGCTCGCTTTCGAGGGAGTAAAAACGGAAAACAAATTCTACGAGAAGATCGTTTCTTCCAAGACCGCGGGCTTGCTTATCACGCTCGGCGTCGCCGCGTTGATAAGGTTGCTCATCACGCTTATCCAGACCGCAATTTCGGGAAGCTCTTCCATCGTTTCGAATGAGTACGGCTACGACCTTACACGCGAAGCTTATATGGGTTCGCTTTCCGCCAAGATAGGGACGATCTATCTCTATCAATACTATTCCGCATATACGACGCTCATGCCCGTGACGATGTATCTGTCCACGCTTGCCGGAGCGATCGGCAGGGCGCTTTCCGCAATGAAAATGAGCGACGCCCACGTCGAGCTCGCCGTCGTATGTATCATCAAGCTCTTCAATATAGCCGCAGATCTCGGCACCGTCGCGTTGATCTACAAGATAATCGAGAAACGCCACGGCAACGCCGCGGCGACCGTGCTCGCGTCTTTCTATGCGCTCGTACCGGTCACCTTCTCGCTCTCCGCGGCTTGGGGATCCTACGAAAGCGTAGTCGCATTCTTCGTGGTGCTCGCCTTCTACTTCCTGCTCAACAAGAAGAGTTATATCGGCATGGCGGTTGCGTATTTCTTCGCGGCGATGACTTCGCCGAGCGCGCTTTACGTAGTGCCCGCGGTACTTTTCTATACCGCATATTATATCTACAAGGCGCTTAAAGACGGCGAATACAAGCGCATAATCGCTCCCGTTTCGGCGATAGTCGGCGGCTTCGTGCTCTTCTATCTCATAAGCCTGCCTTTCGTATTCAACGAGGTCGCGGCGGGCGACGCCTTCGTCGCTTTCGATAAGTATATCGCTACCGTCAAAGGCGCTTCGGTGTATTCCGCCAACGCTTTCAACTTCCAGGGACTCCTCGGACACAACTTCGCGGAAGTGGGCGTGCAGTCCGTGGTGGCGACGATAATCTTCATAGTGTTCGTAGTGGTGGTGCTCGGCATCGCGTACTTCCGTACCCGTAACCGCATTGACCTCACGCTCATAGCGGCGTCCTCCGTCCTCGCGCTCTGGACGTTCGCCAACAACATGAAACCCGCTTCGATATATATCGCGCTTCCGCTGATGTTCGTCGTCGCGGCGCTTCTCAGAGAAACCCGTCTGTATATCGCGTTCGCGCTTTATTCGGCATTCGCTTTCGTCAATAACGCTTACGTATATATGGTCACCGGCTACGACGCGAACGGCGTACTCGCCGTTTCCTACGACACGACGGCTATAATGTACGTGTTCGGAGCGTTCAGCCTCGTGCTCGCCGTTTACTTCATGGTAGTCGCCTTCGACGTGCTCGTCAGTAAGCGCGCGGTAGACCACGTGGTCATTCCCGTTCCTTATCTCGATTACGTGAAATACGTTACGGGTAAAGCCGTGGGTAAGTTGAAGAAGGGAGCTTCCAAGGTAGGCGCATTCGTAAGCGCGACCGGCGAAGCGATCAAAGAAGTGAACGCGGAACGTAAACTCAAAAGAGCTTCCCGTAAGAACGACGAAGCGGATGACGAGGAATAAACACGAGTAAACGGAGCCGCGAGCGGCTCCCGTTTGCTAAATGGGAGAAAACGAGATGTTGGCGTCAATCAAAAGCTACGCGCTCGACGGATTGAACGGATACCCGGTAGACATAGAAGTGGATACCCAAAAAGGGGTAGCTTCTTTCGAGATAGTGGGGCTTCCGTCGGCTGCCGTCAAAGAGGCGCGTAACAGGGTGCGCGCGGCTATCAGAAATTCCTATTTCGATTTCACGCCGAAGCGCACGACGGTCAATCTCGCTCCCGCCGACATGAAAAAAGAGGGCTCCGCATTCGACTTCCCGATAGCCGTAGGTTTCCTTGCCGGAACGGAGCAGATATCCACCGAAAGGCTTAACGAATTCGTGATGCTCGGAGAGCTGTCGCTCGACGGTAGCTTAAGACGGATAAGCGGAGTGATGCCGATACTTATATCGGCGTTGCAGAAAGGGTACAAAAAATTCATTATCCCCGAAGGTAACGCCGCGGAAGCGAGTTACATACGGGGCATAGAGGTCTACGCTCCCCAAAATCTCGCGGACGCATGCGCCTTCCTCGGAGGACTCAAAGATCTTGCGCCCGTGCGACACAGACTGTATTCTTCGGTCGCGGCGGTCAATAAATATGACGTGGATCTCAAATACGTCAAAGGGCAGACGCTGGCGAAAAGAGCCCTCGAGATAGCCGTAAGCGGCGGGCACAATCTCCTTATGTGCGGTACCGCGGGCGCGGGAAAAACGTTGCTTGCCAAGTGCATACCTACGATAATGCCCGACATGACTTTCGAGGAAGCCATCGAAACGACCAAGATACACAGCGTCGCGGGCATACTCGATCCCGACGAAGGAATGGTCACGGTCAGACCTTTCCGTTCGCCGCATCACACCGCCAGTCTTATGAGTCTTATAGGCGGCGGAAGCAAAAGCGTTTGCGGTGAGGTGAGCCTTGCGCATAACGGCGTTTTGTTCCTTGACGAAATGCCGGAATACAACAAAAAGACGCTCGAAACCTTGCGCCAACCCATAGAAGACGGCGTGGTGACCGTTACGCGCGTAGCGCGTTCGATAGAATATCCCGCGCGGTTTATGTTGGTAGCGAGCATGAATCCCTGTCCTTGCGGCAATTACGGTTCGCGTGACAAGAATAAACAATGTACCTGTACGTACGCGGAGCGTAAGAGGTACGCGGGTAAGATATCGGGACCGCTTCTCGACAGGATAGACCTCTACGTGACGGTGGACGGAGTGGAATACGACGAATTGCGTTCGGCTCCTGCAGGCGAAAGCAGTTTGGACGTGAAAGCCCGCGTGGAACGCGCCCGCGCGATACAAAGGGAGCGTTTCGCCGGGGAGAAGATACACGTCAACGCGGAGATGAATAACAGGCTTATCGAGAAGTATTGCAGGCTGGACGAGGCTTCGGAGAAACTGCTCGAACAGGCGTTCCGTAGGTATTCGCTCAGCGCGCGCAGCGTTACGAGGATATTGAAAGTGGCGCGCACGGTGGCGGACATAGACGGCAGGGAAAACATAACGGTCAACGACCTTGCCGAAGCGATACAATTCAAGACGAGGGAGCCGGGCAATGAGATCGACTGACAGGCGCGCGGCGGTACTTTGGCTGAACGCGGTAGCGGGACTCGGTTCCGCAAAGATAAACAAACTTACGGCGGAGATACCGCCCGAAGAGCTGTACGCCTGTCCCGAAAAGTATTTCGGGAAAGCGAAAGAGCTGATAGGCGAAGCGGCGGCGAAACTGCGTTTCGGCAAAAGCGATCCCAAGCCCGTCGAAGACATCATGCGCACTCTCGAAGCTTCGGGCGCGGAGTTCATCGTAAGGGGCGACGCGGAATATCCCGCTTCGCTCGAAAATATATTCAACCCGCCGGCAATACTCTATTACAAAGGCGACGTTTCGCTTTTGAAGAGCCGTTGTCTGGGCGTGGTGGGCACGCGCGAACCTTCGATGTACGGAAGGCAATGTACGGAGAAATTCGTGTCGGCGCTCGCGAAACTTAAACTGACGATAGTGTCGGGACTTGCGCGCGGAGTGGACGCCGTAGCTCACAGAACTGCGCTTATGAACGACGGGAAAACAGTTGCGGTCGTTGCGACGGGTATTGACGTCGTTTTCCCCGCTTCCAACGCCGTATTGTGCGACGATATCGCCCGCAAAGGACTGGTGGTAACGGAATACGCGCCGGGTACGCCCGCGCTTGCGTATAATTTCCCGGAACGCAACAGGCTTATAAGCGGATTGTCCGCAGGCGTGCTCGTCACCGAAGCGGGACTGAAAAGCGGTTCGCTCATCACCGCGGACTATGCGGTCAAACAGGGTAAGGAGCTTTTCGTCATACCTTCCGCGCTGAACTCTCCTCGCGGAGCGGGGTGTAACAGACTTCTCAAAAGTCTGCAGGGCGCAATGGTATTGAGTCCCGACGACGTATCGGACGCGCTCGGCATTTGCGCGGCTCCCGACGAGCCCGCGAGCGTTATGCAACTCGATTTCACGGAAGAGAGGATACTCGACGCGCTCTCGTACAGCGAAGTGAGTTTCGACGATCTTCTCGCGATAACGGGACTCGGAGTGAGCGATCTCAACGCTTTGCTCGTCAGAATGGAGCTCAACGGGCTCATCAGAAAACTGGAAAACAATTATTACGGAGTATAGAATGAAGTTAGTTATAGTCGAGTCGCCTTCCAAGGCAAAAACGATTCAGAAGTATCTCGGGCAGGGTTACAGAGTAATGGCGTCGGGCGGGCATATATGCGATCTGCCGCCCAAGACGCTCGGCATAGACATTGCCGACAGATTCAAGCCCGAATACGTCGTGACGGACGCCAAAAAGAAGGAACTCATCAAGAGGTTGAGGAAGGAAGTAAAGGATTCCGATTTCACCTATCTTGCGACGGACCCTGACCGCGAAGGGGAAGCGATAAGCTGGCATCTTGCCAATCATCTCGGACTCAACGGACTTAAAAACCGTATAGAATTCAACGAGATCACTTCCAAAGCGGTACGTAGCGCCATAGAAGCGCCGCGCGCCATCAATATGAACCTTGTGGACGCGCAACAGGCGCGCCGCGTGCTCGACAGGCTCGTGGGCTACAAAGTCAGCCCCATACTGTCGCGCAAAATAAAGAGCGGACTTTCGGGCGGCAGGGTGCAGTCCGCGGCGCTTAAGATGATAGTGGACAGAGAACGCGAAATAAACGCTTTCGTGCCGCAGGAATACTGGAACGTGACGGCTCATCTCACGAAAGCGGGCGAGCGTTCTCCCGTATTCAAAGCGATGCTTGCGGATCACGCGGGCTCAAAAGTGAAGCTTACCTGCGAGGACGAAGTAAAGACGTTGCTTTCGGCGCTCGAAGGCGCTTCGTGGAAGGTGGACAAAGTCAAGCGCGGCGTTTCGCGTTCGCGTCCCGCGGCTCCGTTCACGACTTCCACTTTACAGCAGGACGGCTCGCAGAAACTCGGATTGAGCGCGCCGCAGATAATGCAGATAGCGCAACAGCTGTACGAAGGCGTGGACATTCCCGGCGAAGGACAGACGGCGCTCGTTACTTATATCAGAACGGACTCGGTACGTATTTCGGCGGATATGCAGGCGTTGACGCTCGACTTCATCCGCAAGAAATTCGGCGACGAATACGCTCCGCAGAAACCCAATTATTACGCCACCAAAGCGCAGAACGTACAGGACGCTCACGAAGCTATCCGTCCCGTCAATCTCATGCGTTCGCCGGAGAGCCTTCAGGACAAACTGCCGCGCAATCATTACAGGTTGTACAAGCTCATTTACGACCGTTATCTCGCGAGCCAGATGACCGACGCCGTATATAATACGATGACCGTGCGAGTCGAAGCGGATACCGTGAGCGGCGACAATTACGGTTTCAAAGCTTCCGGTAAGGCGCTCGTGTTCAAGGGCTATACGGCGGTGTACGAGGTAGAGAAGAATTCGGACGACGAGGAGAACGAGAATTCGGGAAATCTTCCCGCGCTCGAGGACGGCGACAAACTCAACCTGCGCAACATTAAGACGGAGCAGAAATTCACCAAACCGCTTCCGCGCTATTCCGAAGCCACGCTCATCAAAGCGATGGAGGAAAACGGTATCGGCAGACCGTCCACTTACGCGACGGTGATATCGGTGCTTACCAAACGCGAGTACGTGACGAAAGAGCAAAAGCTGTTCAAACCCACGCAACTCGGCGAAACGGTAACCGAATTTATGGAACAATGGTTCCGTAACATCGTGGACATACATTTCACCGCCGATATGGAGTCGAAGCTCGACAAGATAGAGCACGGCGCCGAGTGGCAGAAGATTATAGAGGATTTCTATCCGGGATTTGCCGACGAAGTGGCGCGCGCGGCGTATAACGGAACGCGCAAAGTGGTATTGCCCGAGGACGTCAGCGACGTGATCTGCGAGAAATGCGGCGAGCGAATGATAATCAAGGAAGGCAGGTACGGAAAGTTCCTCGCCTGTCCCAATTATCCCGCCTGCAAGAACATCAAGAATTTCGTGGAGCCCGTGGGCAAGTGCCCCGTATGCGGCGGCGACATAACGAAGCGTTACAGCAAGACGGGTAAAATATTCTACGGGTGCGCCAACTATCCGAAATGCAAGTTCATGAGCTGGGAGATCCCCGCTCCGATACTTTGCCCTAAATGCGGCAAGACGATGAGGATAGTGGAAGATTCCGACGGCAAGCGTTACGTCTGCACGGACAAGACATGCAACCATACCGTGTTCGCGGGTAAGGAAGAGAAATGAAGACCGTAAGGGTCGTGGGCGGCGGGCTCGCGGGAACGGAAGCTGCTTATCAGCTTCTGAAACGCGGTTTCGGCGTCGAGCTTTACGAAATGCGCCCGACTCGGATGACGCCGGCGCATAAGACGGGAGAGCTTGCGGAGCTCGTGTGCTCCAATTCTCTCAAAAGTACCGACGTAGGTACGGCGCAGGGCTTGCTCAAAAAAGAAATGAGTATGCTCGGCGCGATGATAACGGAATGCGCTTCGCGCGCGGCGGTACCCGCAGGCGGCGCGCTCGCCGTAGACAGAGAGGCTTTTTCCCGCGAGGTCGAAAGAACTCTCTCGGAATTTGACAATTTCAGACTGTTGCGCGAGGAGGTTACGGAGATAACTCCCGACACCGTCATAGCGACGGGACCGCTTACTTCGGATAAGCTGTACGAAGCGATAGACGGATATACCGGCGGAGGCAGACTGCATTTTTACGACGCGGTGGCTCCCATCGTGTCGCTCGATTCGGTGGATATGAGCAAAGCCTTCTATTCTTCGCGTTACGGCAAGGGAAGCGCCGATTACCTTAACTGCCCGATGAGTAGGGAGGAATACGAGGTATTCGTCGGAGAGCTCGTAGGCGCGGAGAGGGTGGTACTGCGCGACTTCGAGAAAGGCGACGTTTTCGAAGGCTGTATGCCCGTGGAAGTGATGGCGGCAAGGGGCGCGGACGCGCTTCGTTTCGGACCGTTGCGCCCAGTTGGGCTACGCGACTCCGAAGGCAACCGTTTCTACGCTATCGTACAGTTACGCGCCGAGGACAGAGAGGGAAAACTCGCGAATATCGTAGGTTTCCAGACCAATCTCACTTTCCCCGAACAGCGCAGGGTATTCGGGCTGATACCCGCCCTTCGCGACGCGGAATTCGTGCGATACGGAGTCATGCACCGCAACACCTTCCTGAATGCGCCCGGACTTCTCGACGAAAATTTCATGCTTAAAGGAAGTAACGGCGTGTATTTCGCGGGGCAGATGACGGGCGTCGAAGGCTATATGGAATCGGCTATGTCCGGCATGATAGCGGGTATCTCGCTCGCGAGAAGGCTTCTCGGCAAACCGCCGATAACGCTTCCAGCGACCACAATGTGCGGCAGTCTTGTAAAGTACGTTGCGGAATATCCCGGCGAATATCAACCGATGCACGTGAGTTTCGCCTTGGTGCCACCGCTCGAAGCAAACGTAAAAGGTAAGAAAGAGCGTAAGCTCGCATACGCCGAAAGGGCGATAGCCGATCTCGGCGACTATTTAGAAGAAATAAAGGAGGTCTGACAATATGACCGCAGAATTCAGAGGAACCACGATCTGCGCCGTCAAATTGAACGGCGTGACCGCAATCGGAGGGGACGGACAGGTCACCTTCGGCGAAAGCGTTATATTCAAAAGTAACGCGGTAAAAGTTAAAAGGATATACGACGGCAAAGTCGTCGTCGGCTTCGCGGGTTCGGTATCGGACGCGTTCGCGTTGAGCGAAAAATTCGAGGAAATGCTCCGTAAGTTCAGCGGCAACCTCATGAGAGCGGCTGTGGAGCTCGCGGAACTGTGGCGTCAGGACAAGGCTCGCAAGCTCGAAGCAATGCTTATAACCGCCGACAAGGACAATTTACTTATAGTGAGCGGAACGGGCGAAATCATCGAGCCGGAGAGCGGAGTCTGCGCGATAGGTTCGGGAGGCAATTACGCTTTGAGCGCTGCGCGCGCGCTTAAAGAGAATACCGATTACGACGCCGAAACGATAGTGCGTAAGGCGCTCAAGATAGCGGCGGATCTGTGCGTATTCACCAATCATCAGGTCACGGTGGAAACCGTGTAAGGAGGGCGTTATGGAATTCACTCCCAGACAGATAGTAGCGGAACTCGACAGATACATCATCGGTCAGTCCGAAGCGAAAAAAGCGGTAGCGATAGCTCTGCGCAACAGGTACAGAAGATCGCGCCTTGCGCCCGAAGTGCGCGAGGAGATCACTCCGAAAAACATCATAATGCAGGGACCCACGGGCGTCGGTAAGACGGAGATAGCGAGAAGGCTCGCGAAACTCGTCAAAGCTCCCTTCGTTAAAGTTGAGGCTACCAAATTCACCGAAGTGGGATACGTAGGCAGGGACGTCGAGTCCATGGTGCGCGATCTCGTGGAATGTGCTATAAGGCTCGTTAGAGAGGAAAAGATAGCCGAAGTGGAGCCCAAGGCGAAGGAAGCCGCGGAGCGTAAGCTTGTGGACGGACTGTTCCCCGCAAGGAAAAAGAGCCGCCCCGAGATGAGCGACGCGGAAATACGCGAAACGCTCACCGCCGAGCTCAATTCCGGCAAGCTCGACAAAATAATGATAGAGATGGATATGCCCGTTCAGGCACAGCCTTTACAGCTGGGACCCATCGGCGGCAACGAGACCAATCTCGGCGAGTTCATGAGGCTCATGCCCAAGCAGACCAAGAAGCGCAAGGTCACCGTGAGAGAGGCTTACGACCTTCTGACGAAAGCGGAAGCGTCGAAGCTTATCGACGACGACTCCATCAACGCCGAAGGAGTGCGCCGCGCCGAGCAGGACGGTATTATATTCATCGACGAGATGGACAAGATAGCGAGCAAAGGAAACGTCAACGGACCCGACGTTTCGAGAGAGGGCGTTCAGCGCGACATTCTTCCCATCGTCGAAGGCTGCACGGTCAATACGAAGTACGGCAATATCCGCACCGACTTCATACTTTTCATAGCGGCGGGCGCTTTCCATATAGCGAAAGTGAACGACCTTATCCCCGAATTGCAGGGCAGGTTCCCGGTGCTCGTCGAGCTCAACAGCCTTACGCGCGAGGATTTCAGCAAGATACTGAAAGAGCCCGACAACGCCATCATCATGCAGTACGCGGCTTTGCTCGGAGTCGATAACGTCAAACTCAAGTTCACCGACGAAGCTATCGACGAGCTTGCGGAGATAGCCTTCCTCGAGAACGAGAACAACGAGAATATCGGCGCGCGCAGACTGCATACCGTCATGGAAACGTTGCTCGAAGACATAAGCTTCAACGCCTCCGGCGATCACGACGAAATAGAAGTGGTCATCGACCGCAAATACGTTTCGGAGCACATGGAAGGGGTAAAGAAGCGTATGAACCTCAAGAAATATATACTCTAAACTCTTACGCGCCGAAGCGCGCATAACACAAGGATAAATATTATATGATCAATATTCCCAAGGGTACCAAGGACGTATTACCCGCAGAAAGTTACAAATGGCACTATATCGAAAAAACGGTGCGCGAAACGGCGGAAGCGTTCGGACTGAACGAGATCCGTACGCCCACTTTCGAGCACACCGAGCTTTTTGCCCGCGGCGTGGGAGAAACCACCGATATAGTCAACAAGGAGATGTATACCTTCGACGATAAGGGCGGCAGGAGCATGACTCTCAAGCCCGAAGGTACGGCGGGAGTCGCCCGCGCGTATATCGAGGGCAACCTCGCCGACGGCGCCCAACCGGTCAAGATGTATTATCTCACCCCGGTATTCCGTTACGAGCGCCCGCAGGCGGGCAGACTTCGCGAACATCATCAATTCGGCGTGGAGATATACGGCTCCGATTCCGCCTACGCCGACGCGGAAGCGATACTCGTAGCGAAAACGCTTTTCACCAAACTCGGAGTTACCGAGCTCGAACTCAATATAAACAGCATCGGTTGCGCGAAGTGCAGAGCGGAATACAACCGCGCGCTCAGAGAATATCTCGCCGCGAATATCGACGAGATGTGCCCCGTGTGCAGGGAGCGTTACGTAAAGAATCCTCTGCGTATACTCGACTGTAAAGAAGAGGGGTGCAAGCGGATAACCGCGGGCGCGCCCAAAACGATAGATTATCTCTGCACAGACTGCGCGGCGCACCACGAAGCGCTCAAGGCTATACTCGATTCGCTCGGAATGGCATATAAGGTCAATCCGATGATAGTGCGCGGGCTCGACTATTATACGCGCACGGTATTCGAATTCATCTCCACGTCGATAGGCGCGCAGGGCACCGTATGCGGCGGCGGAAGATACAATAACCTCGTCGAAGAGGTGGGCGGCAAGCATACCCCCGCGGTAGGTTTCGGAATGGGACTCGAGAGGCTTTTGCTAGTGCTCGAGAGCCTGAATTTACCGGTAGGGAAGCCCGAAATACCGAAATTGTATATCGCGCCTCTTACCGCCGCGGAAGCCGCTGCCGCATATAAAATAGTGAACGCGCTTCGCGCTTCGGGCGTTTCGGCGGATACCGATCTTATGTCCAGAAGCCTCAAAGCGCAGATGAAATACGCAGGCAAGCGCGGTTACGAGTACACGCTCGTTCTGGGCGGCGACGAAATAGCGAGCGGTAAAGCCGCTTTAAGAAGAATGTCCGACGGGTCCGAAAAGATCGTCGAGCTCGATAAACTTCAGGAGGAGTTAAAAGGTTAAATGGCAGAGTTTTTGACAGGATTAAAGAGAACGAAAATGTGCGGCGAATACACTTCCGCCGATATCGGCAAGAAGGTCACCGCTATGGGATTCGTCGCGAAGTACCGCAATCTCGGCAGTATACAGTTCGTCGATCTCCGTGACAGGACGGGCATACTTCAGATATGCTTTTCGGAGTCCGACTATCCGGAGGTGTTCGCCAAGTCCACCGCCGTGCGTAACGAGTACGTTCTCGCCGTGACGGGCACCGTTCGCGCCCGCGGAGAGAAGAACGTCAATCCCAATATCCCCACCGGCGAAATAGAATTGCTCGCCGACGAGCTCAGGATAATTTCCGAAGCGGATACGCCGCCTTTCGCGGTATCCGATCTTGCGAACGTGGGCGAAAACCTGAGGCTCAAATACCGTTATCTCGATCTGCGCCGTCCTTCCTTGCAGAAGATATTGATGACGCGCGCGAAGATAGTGGAAACCACCTTCAACTATATGTCGGCGCACGGTTTCCTTAATATCGAAACGCCCTTCCTCGGCAAGTCCACCCCCGAAGGCGCGCGCGACTACCTCGTGCCGAGCAGGGTGCATCCCGGTTCCTTCTACGCTCTCCCGCAATCTCCGCAGCTTTATAAACAGCTCCTTATGATATCGGGATTCGACAAGTATTTCCAGATCGTTAAGTGCTTCCGCGACGAGGATCTGCGCGCCAACCGTCAGCCCGAATTCACGCAGATAGACATTGAAATGAGCTACGTCGATTCGGCGCGCGACGTCATGTACGCCGCAGAAGGACTCATCCGCGAGATATTCAAACAGACCGTGGGACTTAAACTTCCCCGCCACTTCAGACAGCTCAAATACAAAGACGCTATGGAGCGTTTCGGCAGCGATAAGCCCGACACCCGTTTCGGACTCGAGCTCAACAACGTCACCAGGCTCGTCAAGAACTGCGGCTTTTCCGTATTCGACGCGGCGGCTTCGGGGAGGGGAATGAGCGTTCGCGGTATCAACGCGAAAGGGCTCGCTTCTTTGACCCGTAAAGAGATAGACGCCTATCAGGACGTCGTCAGAGAGTACGGCGCGAAAGGGCTCGCTTATATAGCGCTTAAACCCGAAGGCGTTTCTTCGCCGATACGTAAGTTCTTCGACGAAGAGCGTTTCGACGCGCTCGTCAAAGCCATGGGCGGCGAAACCGGCGATATTTTATTCTTCGTCGCGGACAAGGACAAAAAAGTATTCGACGCGCTCGGAGCTTTGCGCCTTGCGATAGCGAAAAAGCACGGACTCATCGACGAGAGCGTTTTCGACGTGCTGTGGGTGACGGAATTCCCTCTCTACGAGTACGACGAGGAAGAGAAACGCCTTGTCGCGATGCACCACCCCTTCACGAGTCCCATGAACGAGGATCTCAAGTATATCGACAAGAAGCCGCTTAAAGTGCGCGCCAAAGCTTACGACCTCGTCATCAACGGACAGGAAGCGGGCGGCGGTTCCGTGCGTATCCATTCGCGCGAGATACAGCGTAAGATGTTCGAGAAGATAGGGCTATCGGAGAAAGACATAAACGAGCGTTTCGGATTCTTCGTCGAAGCCTTCGGTTACGGCGTGCCGCCGCACGGAGGACTTGCTTTCGGGCTCGACAGACTCGTGATGCTTTTGACCGGCACCGACAATATCAAGGACGTTATCGCGTTCCCGAAGAACCAGGCGGCAATGGGACTTATGGAAAACTGCCCCTCCGAAGTGGAGAAATCCCAGCTCGACGAGCTCGGAATAACCGTAGCGGGCGAAGCGAAGAAATAAACGAAATAAGTTATGCGCGAAACGGGCGTCGTAAGTAAGGTAAAAGGTAAATTCGCTACCGTAAGGTTCGATCGCAAGACGGCTTGCGAGCACTGCAACATGTGCCTGAAGCCCAGAGAAGCCAATTACGTGGAACTGCGACTTCCGAATACGCTCAACGCGGCGGTAGGCGACAAAGTGACCGTCGCTATGGGTAACAGGGCGGTACTTGCCGCGGCTACGCTCGTATACGTATTGCCGCTGATACCTATGGCGATAATTCTCGCGTGTACTTATAAACTCAACGCTTACGTTTCGCTCGGAGCGTCGGCGGCGGGACTTATCGCGGGCTTTGTAGCCGTCGCGCTCATCGACCGCTTCGTCATTCGCAAGCGTAAGGGATACATGCCCGTAATGGAGGCGATACTTCCTAAGGAAGAGGAAGCTTGCGCTTTTTCCGAAAGCGCGGCTTATTCAGAGGGAACGGAAAACCCCGTTACCGCAGACACCATTGTCGAGGATACCGAAAGCGGAGATACGGTTACCTTATGCGGCGAGAACGCGCCCGATAAGGGCGTAAGCGACGCCGAAAACGAAAAATAAATATCCTTCAAGGAGGCTATATATGATCAATATTATACACAGCGCGGAAGAGTTCGACAAGCTCATAGCGGATAACGACGTGGTACTCGTCGATTTCTGGGCTACCTGGTGCGGACCTTGCAGAATAATGCTTCCCACGGTAGAGGAGATCGCGGGCGAAACCGGCGGAAAATTCGCCGTTGCCAAAGTGGACGTAGACGAGAACGAAGATCTCGCAAGGCGTTTCCGTATCATGACGATACCCACGCTTATCTATTTCAAAGGCGGCGCGGTCGCCGAGCAGAGCGTAGGCGTGCGCACTAAGGGGCAGATACTCGCCACCGTGGAAAAGTATTTATAAACATACAAGTAAATTACCTTAAGGAGAAAAGGAAATGATAGATTTAAGACCTATTAAAGAAGCCGACGAAGAGCTTTACGGCGCGTTGGTGCGCGAGCTCGAAAGGCAACAGGGCAACGTGGAGCTTATCGCTTCCGAGAACTTCGTATCCCTTCCGGTACTGACGGCTGCGGGCACTCATCTCACCAATAAGTACGCGGAGGGTTATCCCGGCAAGCGTTATTACGGCGGTTGCCAATTCGTGGACGAGGCGGAAGAACTCGCACGCGAACGCGCCAAGAAGCTTTTCGACGTCAAATACGTCAACGTTCAGCCCCATTCGGGAAGCAGCGCGAATTTCCAGGTCTATTTTTCGCTTCTCAATAACGGCGATACCGTGCTCGGCATGAATCTCGGACACGGCGGACACCTTACACACGGAAGCCCCGTCAACGTCAGCGGAAAAAATTATAAATTTGTGGCGTACGGCGTGAATTCCGAAGGTTATATCGATTACGACGAGGTGGAGAGGATAGCCGCCGAATCGGGCGCGAAGCTTATAGTCGCGGGCGCGAGCGCGTATCCCAGAGCCATCGATTTCAAGCGTTTCAGAGAGATAGCCGACAAGACGGGCGCACTTCTCATGGTGGACATGGCGCATATCGCGGGGCTCGTCGCGGCGGGACTGCACATGAGCCCGGTGCCTTACGCAGACGTCGTCACGACGACCACCCATAAAACTTTACGCGGTCCTCGCGGCGGTATGATAATGACCGATAACGAGGAGATAGCCAAGCGTATCGACAAAGCGGTGTTCCCGGGAACGCAGGGCGGCCCTCTCATGCACATCATCGCCGCCAAAGCGGTCGCTCTCAAAGAAGCGCTTTCGCCCGAATTCAAGAAGTATCAGGAGCAGGTAGTTGCAAACGCGAAAGCGCTTGCCGCTACTCTCATGGCGGGCGGTATCAAACTTTTCTCTAACGGCACCGACAATCATCTCATGCTTGTCGATCTGCGCGGCACGGGCGTGACCGGTAAGGAGCTCGAGCACCTTCTCGACGAAGCTCACATCACCGCCAACAAGAACAGTATACCCAACGACGACGCGAGCCCCTTCAACCCCAACGGTCTGCGCATAGGTACGCCGGCGGCTACCACACGCGGAATGGACGAAGAAGCGATGAAGGTCATCGGCGAATGTATCGTGGATATCATTCGCAACAAAGAAGCCGCCGTCGAGGGCGTCAAAGCGCGCATAGCGGAGCTTACCGCGCGTTATCCCCTCTATAAAGACGACTTCATACTCGAATAAATAAATTACTTTTACGGAAGTATAACTATGAAAGTTTATCTTGACAATTCGGCTACCACCGCTCTCGACGAGCACGCGCTCGCGGCGATGTTGCCGTACTTTACGGAAAAATTCGGCAACCCGTCCTCTCTGCACTCATACGGCAGAGAGGCGAGCGCCGCCGTAGACGCCGCGCGCGACAAGATCGCTTCTTTGATAGGCGCGCGCGCGAACGAAATATATTTTACGTCGGGCGGAAGCGAGTCCGACAACTGGGCGCTTAAAGGCGCGGTAAGGGCGGCGCGCGGAGCGCGTAAGCATATAATCACCACCGCGATAGAGCACCCCGCCATAATGGAGACCTGCGAATACCTCGAGAAAAACGAGGGAGTCCGCGTCACATACCTTCCCGTCGATAAAGACGGCAGGGTAAACGTCGAAGATCTCAAAAACGCAGTCACGGACGACACGATACTCGTGTCGGTGATGTTCGCCAATAACGAAATGGGAGCGATACAGCCTATAGCGGAGATCGGAGCTTTCTGCAAGGAAGAGGGCATACTTTTCCATACCGACGCAGTACAGGCGATGGATTCGCAGGCGATCGACGTCAACGCGCTCAATATCGATATGCTTTCGATGTCCGCGCACAAATTCCACGGACCCAAAGGGATAGGCGTATTGTATATACGTTCGGGAGTGCGGCTCGCGCGTCTTATAGCGGGCGGGCACCAGGAAAGGCACATGAGAGCGGGAACGACCGACACGCCTCTTATAGTGGGCATGGCGGACGCGCTCGAAACGGCTTGCCGCGACAGAGAGAAGAATAACGCGCGTATTTCAGCGCTACGCGATTCGTTCATCAAACGCGTTCGGGAAGGGATACCTTACGTTCATCTCAACGGCGGCACCGAGCACAGATTGCCCAACAACGTAAACTTCAGCTTCGAATTTATCGAAGGCGAGAGCATACTTATCAATCTCGATCTCGCGGGAATAGCCGTAAGCAGCGGTTCCGCCTGTTCGTCGGGGTCTTTGGAGCCGTCGCACGTCATTCTCGCGCTCGGAGTTCCCGAAGAACTCGCGCACAGTTCGATAAGATTCAGTTTAGGCAGAGATACCACCGAGGAAGATATGGAATACACCTACAAAGTTCTCAAAGAAACGGTAGACAAATTGCGCGCCATATCGCCTCTTTTCAATATGGAAAAAGGAACAGGTTCATATGTATAACGACAAAGTATTGAAGGAGTTTTCCAATCCCGTCAACGCCGGTGAAATGGAAAATCCGTCCGGAGTAGGCACCATAGGCAACGCCGCATGCGGCGACATCATGAAAATGTATCTCAGAATAGAGAACGACGTTATCGTGGACGCGAAGTTCAAGACTTTCGGATGCGCGGCGGCTATAGCCACCGCGTCCGTCGCGACGCGCATGGTTATAGGTAAAAGCGTCGAGGACGCTCTTAAGATCAAGAACGCAGACGTCGTAGACTATCTCGGAGGGCTTCCTCCGCAGAAGATACATTGTTCGGTGCTCGCGGAAGAAGCCATACACGCGGCTATCGACGATTATCGCAAGAAAACGGGCGCCTAAGCGCGCATTGACGCTAAATGGATCAAAGGCAGAGTAAAATACGTAATTTCTGCATAGTAGCGCACATAGACCACGGCAAGAGCACCCTTGCCGACAGACTCATGGAGCTTACCGGCGCGGTCGGCAAGCGCGACATGAAGGATCAGTTGCTCGACAGTATGGATATCGAGCGTGAAAGAGGCATCACCATCAAGCTTACGCCGGTGAGGATGAAATACGTCCATAACGGCGAAGAGTACACGCTCAACCTTATCGATACGCCCGGGCACGTCGACTTCACCTACGAAGTGAGCCGTTCCCTCGCCGCATGCGAAGGCGCGATACTCATCGTGGACGCGACGCAGGGCATAGAAGCGCAGACGCTTACCAACGCATATCTCGCGATAGACAACGATCTCGAGATAATTCCCGTAATAAACAAAATAGATCTCGCTTCGGCAAGACCGGACGAGTGCAAAAAGGAAATCGAGGAAGTTATCGGGCTCGACGCTACCGAAGCTCCGCTCATCAGCGCAAAGGAAGGCGTCAACATCGAAGAAGTGCTTAAAGAGGTCGTCGAGAAACTGCCTCCTCCGCACGGCGAAGAGAACGCGCCGCTCCGCGCGCTTATATTCGATTCCGCCTACGACAATTATAAGGGCGCCATTTGCAACGTGCGTATCGTGGACGGCAGTATACGCGCGGGAACGCGCATCGTGATGATGTCGTCCGGTAAAGAGTTCGAGTGCACCGAAGTGGGCGTATTCACTCCTACTATGCAACCTGTCGACGAGCTTAAAGCGGGCGACGTCGGATACATAGCGGCGAGCATTAAAAACGTCAAGGACACCGCCGTGGGCGACACGATAACTACCGCGCAGAACGGAGCTCCCGAACCGCTCAAAGGTTATAAGAAGATAAGTCCCATGGTATTCGCGGGCATATATCCCGCGGACGGCTCCAAATACAACGATCTTCGCGACGCGCTCGACAAACTCAATCTGAACGACGCTTCGCTTGTCTACGAAGCGGAAACGTCGGGTGCGCTCGGCTTCGGCTTCCGCGCGGGTTTTCTCGGACTTCTCCACATGGAGATAATAGAGGAAAGGCTCGAGAGGGAATTCGATCTCGATCTCGTCACTACCGCGCCGAGCGTGAGCTATATGGTGAAGAAAACGAACGGAGACGTTCTGAAAGTGGACAACCCGTCGCACCTTCCTAACCCCGCGGAGATAGAGGAGATATCCGAGCCTATAGTCAAAGCCAATATCTATACGCCGCCCGAATACGTGGGCTCAATAATGGAGCTTTGTCAGGAGAAGCGCGGGATATTCGTCAATCTTACCTATCTCGACACTTCGCGCGTGCGCATAGATTACAGCATACCGCTTGCCGAGATAATCTACGACTTTTTCGACAGCCTGAAGTCGAGGACTAGAGGCTACGCTTCGCTCGAATACGAAATGGACGGCTACCGCGCGGACAATCTCGTCAAGCTCGATTTCCTTCTGAACGGCGAGACCTGCGACGCGCTGTCGCTCATCGTACACCGCGACAAAGCCTACGCCCGCGCCCGCAGTATCTGCGAACGCCTTAAGGACGTGATACCGCGCCAGATGTTCGAGATACCCGTCCAGGCGGCTATCGGCTCGAAGATAATAGCGCGCGAAACTGTCAAAGCGCTCCGTAAGGACGTGCTCGCCAAGTGCTACGGCGGCGACATAACGCGCAAGAAGAAATTGCTCGAGAAGCAGAAAGAGGGCAAAAAGCGTATGCGCCAGTTCGGCTCCGTCGCCATTCCCTCCGAAGCCTTCATGTCCATACTGAAATTCGATGACAACGAATAGGGGCGTCTACATACACATTCCTTTCTGTAAAAGGAAATGCGCATATTGCGACTTTTACTCGGTATCTCCGGATACCGATATTATTTTGCGCTATATCGACGCGCTCTGTGAGGAAATACGCGAGGGCGGCAGAAGATACGGCGACGTCCCCGTCGATACGGTATATATCGGAGGAGGGACGCCCGCGCTTGCGGGCGAACGCTCGTTGGAGAAAATCGTCCGCGCGCTCGACGACGCTTTCCTGCTTAACATAGAAGAATTTACGGTGGAACTCAACCCGGGCGACAGGAATCCTTACGAAACGCTCAAAGACCTCGGAGTGAACAGGATAAGCATAGGCGTGCAAAGCACTTCGGACGAGGTGCTCCGCGCGGCGGCGAGACGGCACAACGCTTCCTCCGCTATACGCGAGCTCGGGAAAGCCGACAAATTTTTCGATAACGTTTCCGCGGATATTATGTTGGGTCTGCCTTATCAGACAGTATCTTCGGCTACCGAAAGTGTGCTTGACGTCATTCCGTACGTGAAGCACGTTTCCGCGTATATGCTCAAGCTGTCCGACGACGTTCCCATGACGGCTTCGTTAAGAAGCGGCGAGTATACGCTTCCCGACGAAGATTCCGTCGTAGATATGTATAACGCCGTTTACGCTAAGCTCGCGGCTCACGGATTTGCGCGCTACGAGATAAGCAATTTCGCATTTCGGGGATACGAGAGCAAACACAATCTGAAGTACTGGCGCAGAGAAGAATATCTGGGTTTCGGCGCGGCGGCTCATTCGCAGACGGGTGACTCAAGATACGCCAATCCCGCTTCCGTTAAAGACTATATCGGCGGCAAGCGTTTCGGCTTCGGCACCGCGGAACGCGAGATAATAGACAAAGACGGAGAGATCTTCGAGCATATAATGCTCGGATTGCGCACTTCGGAAGGAATAGACGTCGCGGCGATAGAGAAGCGTTACGGATTCGATTTCGACGAGCGTTTTTCGGGTGCGCTCACGCGCCTCGCCGGCATTCTCGCGAGAGAGGGCGACCGCTTGAGGATAGCCGACGACAAACTTCTTCTCGAGAGCGCGGTCGCGTTGGAATTCATGGATTAGCGCGACGTTGTTTCCCGATAAACCTTTATTTTTGCGCGCATAAGCGCGTTTTTCTTTTATGTTAGAATTTTTCGGAAAAATTTGTTTCAATCTGTTGACAACGGACATAATTGTGAATATAATAGCGTTAGCAGTCGATGAATAAGATTGCTAACAATACCGGAAAGTAAGTGCCAACAATGAGCGGAAGATTGCCTGAAAGAAAACACAGAATACTGAAAGCCGTCGTAGAGGAATACATCAAGGACGCAAGACAGATATCGTCCGGCGAACTTCAGAGCAAATATTTCTCCGACATCAGTTCCGCTACCATTCGTGCAGAGCTTGCGGCTTTGTCGGATATGGGATATCTTGCGCAGCCGCACACTTCCGCAGGAAGGTTGCCCACTTCCAAAGCGTATAAATATTACGTGGAGCACTTCGTCGACAGGCGTCCGTTGCGTAAGCAGGACGTCGCCATGATAGACGCTTCGTTCTCCGCCAAATTCAACGCCGTGGAAGATATCGTCAAGACGACCGCCAAGGTCATCAGCGACGTGACGAATTACACTTCGGTCATCGTTCTCAAGAACGTGGACACCGTCGTCATCAAGGAGATCAAACTCGTAGGACTCGACGGACACAGCGCGCTCGTGATAATCATAACCGATTCGGGCATCATACGCGACAAGGTGATCAAGCTCAACAACGTTGTGGACGACGAATTCATCATGAGCGCGACGCTCATGCTCAACAAGATCTTCGCAGGCTGTAAAGTGGGTGAACTTCATCTTGCCGAAGCAAGCGTAGAGAAGGAGCTCAAGGAATTCAAAGAGCTTTTCGACAACGTCGTGGCGATACTCGAAACATATTGTTCCGTAAGCGACGAAAGCGTCTATATGGAAGGCGAAAGCAAGATGCTCAATTATCCCGACGCGGATATGTCGAGCGCCAAGCGTTTCCTCAGCATCATAGACAACAAGAGCCTTATCGGAGCGCTCGTGGATTCGGCGGAAGACATCGAATTCAGCGTGAAGATAGGCAAAGACGAAACCGCCGGTATGGACAAATGCGCCGTTATCACCGCGAAGTACAAAGTGAACGGCAGAGAGATAGGGCATGCGGGCGTTATCGGGCCGGAGCGAATGGACTACAGTAAGGTAATGTCGGTGTTGTCGTATATAGGCAACGCATTGAACAACGCCATAGAAGGCGGCGAAGGAGAAGACGATGAATAAAAAGAATAAGCGCGGACCGGAGTCCGAAGAACCTTTCGGAGCGGAAAGCGTAAACAAAGAAGTCGCGGAAGCGGCAAACGAAACGAAAAACGCCGAAGCGGAAACGGACTCTGTCGTCGATAACGCGAAAGGCGCGGCGAGCGGAGCCGAAGCCGTAAGCGAAGCGGACTCCGCAGAGGACGCGGACGATATGGATATCGTCGCGCTCGCGCAGAGCAAGATGGAGGAATACAAAGATACTCTTCAGCGCGTACAGGCGGAATTCGATAATTACCGCAAGCGCAACGCGGAAGCCGTGAAGCAGGCGCGCGCCGAAGGCGTGAACGAAACGATCCTTCAGATGCTTCCCGTACTCGATACCGTGGAGATAGCGATAGGTATGATAAACGACGAAGCCACCAAGGCGGGCGTCGAGCTTATCAGAAAGAAATTCGCCGAAGTATTCTCCCATTACGGCGTGGAGGAGATAGAGGCGGAAGGCGCCGAATTCGATCCCGCTTTACACAATGCGGTAATGCAGGTAGAGGACGCGGAGAACTCGGGCAAGGTAGTCGAAGTGCTCCGTAAAGGGTACAGGCGCAACGGCAAAGTTATACGTTACGCTATGGTAAAAGTGGCAAATTAAGCGCCGACCCGACTTTCAAGTCGGGGAAACGCCGAATATAATATTGAAATCGATAATATAAAGGAGATAGAAATTATGTCTAAAATCATAGGAATAGACCTCGGAACAACCAACTCGTGCGTAGCCGTCATGGAAGGCGGCGAAGCGACCGTAATAGCCAATGCCGAAGGTAACAGAACTACCCCTTCGGTGGTGGGATTCACCAAGAACGGAGAAAGACTCGTGGGACAGCTTGCCAAGAGGCAGGCGGTCGTCAATCCCGACAGAACGATATCGTCGATCAAGAGGGAAATGGGCACCGATTACAAAGTGACCGTAGACGGTAAGTCTTACACTCCTCCGGAAATTTCGGCTATGATACTGACCAAGCTCAAGAACGACGCCGAAGCTTATCTCGGACAGAAAGTGGACAAAGCGGTCATCACCGTTCCCGCGTACTTCTCGGATTCGCAGAGGCAGGCGACCAAGGACGCCGGCAAGATAGCGGGACTCGAAGTCATGCGTATCATCAACGAGCCTACCGCGGCGGCGCTCGCATACGGACTCGACAAGGACAATAAGTCCCAGAAGATCCTTATATACGACCTCGGCGGCGGCACGTTCGACGTTTCCATACTCGAACTGGGCGACGGCGTATTCGAAGTTCTCGCGACTAACGGCAACACCCGTCTCGGCGGCGACGATTTCGATAAGCGCATTATGGACTGGATCGTGGCGGAATTCAAGAAATCCGAAGGTATCGACCTTTCCTCCGACAAGATGGCGATGCAGAGAGTGAAGGAAGCCGCCGAAAAAGCGAAGATCGAACTGAGCGGTATGACGAAGGTCAATATCAACCTCCCGTTCATCACGGTAGGGGCTAACGGACCTCTCCATATCGACCTCGATCTTACACGCGCAAAATTCGACGATATGACTTCCGATCTCGTCAAAGCGACCGTAGGACCCACCCAGCAGGCGATGAAGGACGCAAAGCTCAAGATGAGCGATATCGACAAAGTCGTGCTCGTCGGCGGTTCCACCCGTATCCCCGCAGTAGTGGACGCGGTCAAGAACATCACCGGCAAAGAGCCTTATAAAGGTATCAACCCCGACGAATGCGTGGCTCTCGGCGCGGCTATCCAGGGCGGCGTACTGAGCGGCGACGTCAAAGACGTGCTCCTGCTCGACGTTACACCTCTTTCGCTCGGTATCGAAACGATGGGCGGCGTATTCACTAAGCTTATCGAGCGTAACACCACGATACCTACGAAGAAGTCGCAGATATTCTCTACCGCGAGCGACAATCAGACTTCCGTCGACGTACACGTCCTGCAGGGCGAACGCGCGATGGCTGCCGACAATAAGACGCTCGGAAGATTCGAGCTTACCGGAATACCTCCCGCCATGCGCGGCGTACCGCAGATCGAGGTCACCTTCGACATCGACGCCAACGGTATAGTTTCCGTTACCGCGGTGGACAAGGGCACCAACAAGTCCGCCAACATCACCATCACCGCGTCGAGCAACCTCTCCGAAGCGGACATCGACAAGGCGGTCAAGGAAGCCGAACAATATGCCGAAGAGGACAAGAAGCGCAGGGAACTCATCGAGATGAAGAACCAGGCGGAGCAACTTATTCTCGCGGTTGACAAGACTCTGAGCGAGTCGGGCGACAAGCTGAGCGAGGAAGACAAGAACGCGCTTACCGAAGCCAACAAAGCCGCCAAGGAGAAGCTTGCGACTGCCGAAGACGTAGAAGCGGTCAAAGCGGTCATGGAGGAACTCGGCAAAGCGACCAACCCCGTATTCACCAAGCTGTATCAGCAGGCGGCGGCGCAGAACGCCGGTAACGCGGACGGCGGCGCCGATGACGGCACCACCATCAACGTCGATCCCGACGACATCAAATAAATAATATCAAAACGCAAATAACAGACTGAACAATGGCAAAAAACTATTACGACATTCTGGGCGTAGACAAGAACGCGAGCGCGGACGAAATTAAGTCCGCGTATCGTCGTTTGGCGAAGAAGTATCATCCCGACGTTTACGCAACGGCGAGCGACAAGGAAAAAGCGGAAGCCGAGGCGAAATTCAAGGAGATACAGTACGCCTACGACGTGTTGTCAGACCCGCAGAAAAAAGCGGCTTTCGACCAGTACGGCAGCGAAGACGGACCTACTATGGGCGGCGGAGCGGGATTCAATCCGTTCGGCGGCGGAGCGAGCGGCTTCGGCGGTTTCGGCGACATATTCAGCGACATATTCAACACCTTTACGGGAGGAAGCGCCTCGAGATCGGGCGCTACTTCCGCGCGCGGCGGCGAGGATATCGAAGTCGAACTTACGCTCGACTTCAAAGAAGCCTGCTTCGGCGCGAAGAAAGAGGTTACTTATACACGTATCGAGAAGTGTCCCACTTGCGGCGGCACCGGCGCGAAGGACAAGGATTCCGTCAAGGTGTGTACGAAGTGCGGCGGCAGGGGCAGAGTCATCGTGCAACAGCGCACCATGCTCGGCGTAATGCAGACGGAGCGTGTGTGCGATATGTGCGGCGGCGCCGGGAAGATAATAATGGATCCCTGTCCCGAATGTAAAGGCAAGGGCAAAGTGCGTAAAAAACGCACCGTAAGCATAAATATTCCCGCGGGCGTGGACAACGGTCAGATGCTCAACGTGCATAACGAAGGCAACGCAGGCTACAACGGCGGTCCCAACGGCAATCTCATTGTGGTATTCCGTATCAAACCGCATCCGCTTTTCACCCGCAGGGGCAACGATCTTATGTTCGAGATGCCTATTACGGTAACGCAGGCGATATTCGGCGACACCGTGGACGTACCGACTCTTGACAAGCCTGCCCGCGTGGAAATACCCGCAGGTATAAAGAACGGTACGGTCATCAAGGTCAAAGGCAAAGGCGTCAAGGATCTGCGCCGCAATACTTACGGCGACATAGTGATAACCGTCAAAGTGGATATACCGCGCAACGTCGGCATACGCCAACGTAAGGAGATCAAAGACAGCCTCGAACAACTCGACAAGAGCGCACAGTACGACGAAGTCGAAAAATTCAAGAAGAAACTCAAGTCGCTCGATTGAGGTCGGTAAACGGAGATCAGTTATGTATAAAGAAATAACCGTGACCACGACCGCAGAACATTCCGAATTCGTATCCGACGCCTTCTGGAGTCTCGGCGCGAGCGGCGTAAGCATATCGGACCCCGGCGATCTGAGCGAAGTCCTGAACGGCGCCGCTAATTGGGATTACGTGGATGCGGGGCTTATCTCGTCCGACGACGCGGTGCGCGTCACCGGGTTCATCGAGAGCGGTAATGCCGAAGAAACGGTAACCAAACTTAAAGATATGTTATCCTTGACTCTCGGATCCGACGCGGAAGAAATGCGTATCGAAGTCAAAGACGTCGAGGACGCGGACTGGGAGAACGACTGGAAAAACTATTATAAACCCGTGGAAGCGGGGCATTTCGTCGTGCTTCCGGAGTGGATGGAGAGCGCGGGATACAAGGACTTGCTGATCGTCCGCATAAACCCCGCCACGGCGTTCGGCACCGGAGCGCACGAGAGTACGCAACTTTGTCTGCGCCTTATGTCGGAACTCGATCTCACGGGAAAGCGCGTGCTCGACGTGGGCACGGGTTCGGGGATACTGGCAATAGCTGCGGCGAAGGCTGGCGCGGAAGAGGTTTACGCCACCGACATCGACCCCGAGGCGGTGCGCGCGGTCTACGAGAACGCGGAGCTCAACGGGATAGAGCGCGGCATAACGGCGGTTTGCGCCGATCTCGCGGGCGATCTCGACGTACGCGCAGACGTGGTGACGGCGAATCTTACCGCCGATATACTCGCGAGGCTTTCCGCGGGCGTCAGGGCGAATCTCGTCGGCGGCGGGATACTCGTTTGTTCGGGTATCATCGATCAGCGTAAAGACGAAGTCGTCAAGCTTTACGAAAAACTCGGTTTCCGCAAGGAGCGCGAGGAAAATCTCGGAGAGTGGTGGGGGCTTACCCTGAGGCTTGTCGGAGACGTAAAGTGAAGCGGGCGGTAATATTCAATTTAGGCTGCAAGGTCAACCAATACGAATGCGACGTACTGGCTCAAGAGCTTGCGGCGAGAGGATACGGCGTTTCCGAAGAACTCGGATACGCCGATTTATATATCGTCAATACATGCGCGGTGACTGCCGAAGCGGAGCGTAAATCCCGTCAGGTCATAGCGCGTTGCCGTAAGCACAACCCTTCGGCTCGCATAATGATAACCGGTTGCGCTTCGGAGAAAAACAAGGATTTTTACATAAAAAGCGGCGTGCAATACGTTTCGGGCGTAGCCGACAAAAAGGCTATACTTACTCATCTCGACGGGGAGCTTGCCGTGAACGACGCCCGTCCCGCGGCGTTCGAAGAGCCCGACTGCGTTCCCGCCGTGAGCCGCACCCGTGCTTACGTCAAGATACAGGACGGTTGCAACAATTTCTGTTCCTATTGCATAATCCCTTATCTTCGCGGCAGATCGCGTTCGCGCGATCTTAGCGCATGCGTCCGCGAGATCGGAGCGCTCGCCGGGAAAACGGGCGAGATAGTGCTCACCGGTATCAATCTTTCAAAATTCGGGCAGGACACGGGAACTTCGCTTGCCGAGCTTATCGAAAAGATAGCCGACGTCCCGGTGCGCATCCGGTTGGGTTCGTTTTACGTGGAAGGCGTGGACGAAAGACTGCTTAACGCCCTTAAAGGATTAAAGGAATTCTGTCCGCACTTTCATCTGTCGCTTCAGAACGGCGACGACGGCGTTCTGAAGGATATGGGAAGGAAATACACTTCGCGCGAATACCTCGACAAGGTCGCGCTTATAAGGAGATATTTCCCTTCCGCGGCGATAACCACCGACGTGATAGTGGGGTATCCCACCGAAACGGAAGAGGCGTTCCGCAACACCCTCTCTTTCGTAAGAGAAGCCGCATTTGCGGATCTGCACATTTTTCCTTTTTCTGCGCGCGAAGGAACTCGCGCGGCGTTGCTCGCGCCGCTCGATCCCTCTGTAGTTGCGAGGCGTAAGAACGAACTCGCGAAAGCGCGCGACGTTTTACGCACAGCGTATATCGATTCGATGACGGGAATTCCGCAGAAAGCGCTTTTCGAAGAGGTGCGCGACGGCTACGCGGTAGGATACAGCGAATATTATTTACGTATATATACCCCTTGCGACGTGCACGTCGTCGGAAAATGTGCTATAATTATACCTACCGAAAAATTCCATGACGGACTTAAAGGAGAAATCTATGGAAAATAACTGTATTTTTTGCAGAATCATAGCGGGCGAGATCCCTTCCCGAAAGTTTTACGAAGACGATGATATGCTTATCATAGCGGATATCGCGCCGCAGGCTAAGAAACATTATCTGCTTTTACCGAAAAAACATTATGCCAATATCGTCGAAATGAGCGCGGAAGACGCCGCAACTCTTGCCAAGTGCCTTAAAAAACTCGGCGAACTTACCGACGAGCTCGGATTGCAGGACGGCTTCAGGCTTGTATCCAACAAGGGCGAAAACGGTTGCCAGAGCGTGAACCATTTGCATATACACATACTCGGAGGCGAGAAGCTTTCCGAAAAAATGGCGTGACCGCCTATCCCCCCCGTAAGAGAGGAATACAAGAATGCTTAAGATTAAAAACGTAACCAAAATCTACGAAATGGGCGATTACACGGTGCGCGCTTTGCGCGGCGTAACGCTCGCATTCAGAGAGAGCGAATTCGTTTCGATAATCGGCGCGTCGGGATGCGGCAAATCCACTTTGTTGAACATCATCGGCGGGTTGGACAGGTACACGACGGGCGACCTCATCATCGGGAACACGTCCACCCAATCCTTCAAAGCGGAACAGTGGGACGCTTACCGCAATGCCACGATAGGTTTCGTATTCCAGAATTACAACCTTATCCCGCACCTTACCGTGCTCGAGAACGTGGCGCTCGCGCTGTCTCTGTCGGGCGTGGACAAAGCCGAACGCACCCGCATGGCTACGGCGGCGCTCGAAAGGGTAGGCATGGGCGGCGAGCTCAAGAAGAAGCCTTCGCAGATAAGCGGCGGTCAGATGCAGCGCGTGGCGATAGCGCGTGCGCTCGTCAATAATCCGCGCATAGTGCTCGCGGACGAACCAACGGGCGCGCTCGACTCCGAGCTCAGCGTGCAGGTTATGGAGCTTCTCAAGGAAGTCGCCAGAGACAGGCTCGTAATAATGGTAACGCACAATACGGAGCTTGCCGATCAGTACAGCACGAGGATCGTCAAGCTGAACGACGGGCTTGTCGTAAACGACACGATGCCCTATGAATGGGAGCCCGAATTGCTCGATAACGACGCCGAAAGCGAACAGAGCGCCGCCGAGGAAGCTCCCTCCGAAAGCGGTAAAAAATCCAAATTCGCCGCTAAAGTTTCGGAAGCGGCGGGCGCGCTCAACAAGCTCGGTATCAAGATGAAAGGGCAGAAATCTCCTTTCAAGGCTACCTCGATGAAAGCGCGCACGGCGTTCAGCCTTTCGTTCAAGAACCTTATTACCAAGAAGCGCCGCACCTTCCTCACTTCGTTTGCTGGAAGCGTGGGTATCATAAGTCTTGCGCTCGTGCTTGCGATGTCCAATGGCTTCAATCAAGTTCTCAATAACATGCAGGCAAGCGTTCTCGCGACCGTACCTATCGGTATATACGAGTATTCGATGGACTACAGCGTAATGACCGACGTATTCGAGAATTACGAGTACAATGCAAGCACTTATCCCGAAGAGGACGAGATCTATTTCAGCGGGAAATCTTCGTCCTCAGGAGGAATGGATCTGTCGGGAATGATGAGTTCCGTATTGAATTCCGTAGGAAGGAACGATATTTCCGCGGAATTCGTGGAACATCTCAAGAAAATGGATCCTTCGTGGACCAATTCCGTCAATTATTTCTACGGGACGAAGATGAATATCCTGTCGAATACCAAAGACGCCGAGGGCAATTCCGTGTATAAGGACGTCAGCAGCACGCCGCAGACCACCACCGCGCTCAGCATAGCTACGCAGGTGCTCGGCGAGAACGGACAGGAACCGGTCAACTGGTATCAGCTTGCGGGAGGCAAGGATTACGTTCTTGCCAATTACGACCTCATAGGAGGCAGTTATCCTGCGGCTTATAACGAGATAGTGTTGGTAGTGGACGGTAACAACGTCGTGAGCCCCGAAGCGCTCGCGCAGTTCGGCGTGGACGTCTATCAGCGCGACGGCGACGGCAAGATACTTTACGACGAAAACGAAGATCCGATATATAAAGAATCCATGTCCTTCGCGGAATTGTTCACGGCGGAGCTCAAACTCGTCGACAACGATACATATTACGAATTCGTAGACGACGGAAAAGGCGGCTACTATCAGCCGAGAACGTATACCGGAGACAAGAACGCCGCATACGTGGCGGACGAAGAACTCTGGAACGCAACCGGCAACGTGAACCTTAAGATCGTCGGCGTATTGCGCCTTAAAGACGGCGGCTCCGGTTTTGTCGGAAACGCGCTGTGCTATACTCCCGAGCTTGCGGAACACGTACTCGCTTCCGCCTCCGTTTCCGATGTCACGTCGGCGCAGAAAGCTTTGATGGCGTCTTCACCCTCCACAAAGAAGTGCGTCATAACCAACGACGGCTATTTCAACGGAAGCATAGGCGAGGACGCCGAGATCATAGGCGGCGACCTGTTTGGTATCGCCGGCTTCTTCCTTAACGGACTCGTCCGCACCGCCAAGCTCAAAGCGCTTGCCGTCGAGGCGGAACCCGTTTACATCAATATCTATCCCAAGGACTTCGAGAGCAAGAGTAATATCACCGCTTACCTCAACGATTGGAACGACGATCACGGCAATATGGAATATTTCGACGTTTCCGAGATGTTCATTTACAATATGAGGATAATGGTGGATCTTATGACCACCGTGCTCATAGCGGTCGCGAGCATTTCGCTCATCGTCAGTTGTATAATGATAGCGATCATCACCGGTAACTCCGTAGTCGAGCGCACTAGGGAAATAGGCATACTCCGTTCGCTCGGCGCGAGGAAACGCGATATTTCGCGCGTGTTCGATGCCGAAACCGCCATAATAGGCTTTTTCAGCGGCACGCTCGGTATCGCCATAGCGTACGCGCTCATACCGCTTATCAATCTGTTGCTCGCCAATTCCGTGGGAATGGCATTGCTCGCGCTCAATCCTTTGCACGCGCTGTTGCTCGTCGTGTTGAGCCTCGGATTAACGGTATTGAGCGGTCTTGTGCCTTCGCAGATGGCGGCGAGGAAGAACGTCGTAGACGCATTGCGCATAGAATAGCGGTATCGAAAATATTATAAATTGCAAATACCGTTTGACAACGGGGTAAAAATCCTGTAATATATACGGGTAAAGATTAAGAGCAAAGGAGGTGAAACCGAAATGTCAACCGTGATCGTGAAAGAAAACGAAACTCTCGACAGCGCTATCCGCAGATGGAAGAAGAAATGCGCCAACGACGGTATCATCGGAGATCTCCGCCGCAAGGAGGCTTACGAGAAGCCCAGCGTTCGCCGCAAGAAGAAAGCGGAAGCCGCGCGCAAACGCTCTTACAAATAATACCGAGCGAACCTACGAAACGACGTCCTACGGACGTCGTTTTTTTTTGTCGCCGATATTTGCCGCGCGAGCGCGTTTGACGTAATCGCGGCTCTTTTGCCTGTTTTTGTCGAAAGGGAACGGCTATGTAACGCGCGGTAGTATAATCGATTTTGCCGTATTTTGGTAGATAATAAAAAGCTCGGGGGCTATAATGGCAGATTTCAAAAGAATGAGGAACAGCGTGTTAAGATCGGTCAGGGAACGCATGGTATCCGGTAATTACGACGAGATAACGAAGCTTAATTCGGTCAAAACGGTTTCGGACGTCGTGGTGATAGCGGGTAAGCGGCTTTCGGCGGAAGATATTTACGGTTATTACGAAACCGTCGCCGCGATACAGGATGACGACGTAAGGACTTTGGGCGCGGTGGGCGAATTGGTAGACGGTGACGTTTACGAGAGTTTCGGCGAGGAAGAACGCGAACGCTACGTGCTCGCGCTTTCCGCATTTTATAAAAAATTGAAAGCCGAGGTTAACGAGCGCGCGGCGAAAGCCCGTGAGAGAGGGGCGTCCGCGCAAGCTGAAAACGCTTCGGCAGTGAGCGGAAAAGAAAAATAACTTATTATAGCAAAATTATATAAAATATTATAAATATAATAAGGAAAATTTCCGATCCCGTCGTATTATATAATACAAACGCGACTTTTGCGGTCTGTGTTTGACGACAAGAGAGGTACATACCTATTCCACGTTTTCCGGAGAGGTGGCTCGAGGAGCTCAGATCCAGGTCCGACATAGTGCGGATCTTAGGTAAATATATGTACTTGCAGAAGAAAGGCAACAAGTACTGGGCTTGCTGTCCCTTCCACTCTGAAAAAACGGCTTCTTTCGTCGTCAACGCCGACGAGCAATATTATCATTGTTTCGGTTGCGGCAAATCCGGCAACGTGATCACCTTTTTAATGGAACACGAGCGTATGAGCTACACGGAAGCGGTCGAAACGCTTGCGCGCGAGGCGCACATGGAGCTTCCGGAAGAGGAAGACCCGGAAGTGCGCAGAATGCGCGCGAAGGTTGCAAAAATACTTGCGGCGAATAAAGCCGCGGCACATTTTTTCTACTCTTCTCTCAAAACTTCCGCAGCGGCGGGAGCCGCCGCATATCTGGACAAGCGCAACGTTTCTCCGGAGATGAGAGTGGCGTTCGGATTGGGGTATTCCCCCGACGGTTACTCGCTCGCGAAAGCTTTGGAAAAACAGGGCTTTGCGCGTGAAACGCTCGCGCTTGCGGGACTTACCGGTGACGACGGCTACGATCCGCTTGCAAAAAGACTCATCATCCCCATAATAAACGCGAAAGGGGAAGTGATAGGTTTCGGCGGACGCACCCTCGATAAGGATATTAAGCCCAAATACCGCAATACTAAAGGTACGCCCGTTTTCGACAAACGCAAAAATCTTTTCAACGTCAATCTTTTCAAAAAGACGCAAGCCGACGAGAAGCACACGTCGATAGTGCTTACCGAAGGGTATATGGACGTGATAAGTTCGTACCAGGCGGGTATACACAA
>JADINF010000139.1 GCA_017694145.1 Candidatus Stercoripulliclostridium pullicola | reverse complement strand
CTGTTCCGCGTTCGCGTCGCCCGTGAGCGCCGCGCACAGTCCGCCTATCGCAAAAGCGGTGGGATCCGCTGAATAATTCTCGTCTATATCCGCCACGTTCTCCGCGTATTCGGTATCGTCGCGCAAAGGGTTGTAAATCTTATGCGAAACGGTTTTGGCGAAAACTTCGCTCGCGAATTCCGCGAGCGCGCCCGCGCCTACCGGCTTATGCGCCGAATAATCGAGTTCGGCGTTATTGACGCCGCGGTTTATTTCCTCGAGGGAAGGAACGTACTCGGTATCCGCTTCCTTACCCGCGACGATATAAGCCGCCAGCCTGGAATTGTCCGTATCGAGTACCGTTTCGTAATCCGCGCCGTCCTCTCTCGAAGTATATTCTCCCGCCGCGCCGCCGCAGATTATCACGGCGCGTGCGTATTCGCGTTCCGCGCCGTCGCCTTCGTCCGGCACGGCTTCGTAACGCCCTTCTATCTTGAAGAAATCCTCTTCGAGCGTGTATTTTCCGCGCGCGACGGCTCTTCCGAAGGAAGAAGCGCGCACGTCGCCCGCGCGGATATCCGTTTTCAGCCCCGAAGGGGTAAGCGACGTGAACGAAAGTCTTATCCTGACCTTATCGAGCACGACGAGCGACAAAACGGCGGCGCGCTTAGAATAACGCACCATGGAAGCCGCGACGTCGCCGTGGCATACATAACGGAATTTGCCGTCTGGATCTCCCGCCACGTAACGTGGAGCCACTTCTCCGAACGCTTCGGAATCCACCCATTTACCGTTCTTGAAATAGGAAAATCGCAATTCCCAAAGACTGCCCTTTTCCCCGACTAAGACGATACCGTTCGGTCTACGCGCAAAAGAACCGAGCGCCGCGAAAGGTCCCGCCGGAAGCTCGATCTTGCCCGTGTCGACGCCCTCGGTGCGCACGTCGCTGAACTCTTTGACGAAAGGCGGTCTGCCTTCGAAGCCGTATTCTCTGTTGACGAATTTCATTATGGTATTTATAAGCTTTTACAGACACAGCGCGACGGCGCCGAGTATGCCCGCGTCGTTCTTGAGCTCCGCCTTGCGGACCTCCACACGCGGATTACGCTTGCCGCCGTAGCTGAAGCGGTTCACCCTGCGTTGAACGCGCTTCATGAAGTAATCTCCTTCGTTGGAAACGCCGCCGCCGATAAGCACGCAGTCGGGACGGAAAAGGTTGACCATACTGATGATGCCTTCCGCAACGTATTTAACATAAGCGTCCACGACCGCCTGACCCGCTTTATCGCCCGCTTTTGCGGCAAGGAAAGCGGTCTTGCCGCTGACTTTACCCTCTTCCGCCGCAAATTTATGCATAAGGCTCGACGGATTTTTCTCCATTGCGCGAGTGGTCTGACGAATGAGCGCCGTTGCCGAAGCGTAAGCTTCCCAGCAGCCGCGTTTACCGCAACTGCAAGGCTCTCCGCCTATTTTAAGACAGGTGTGACCGCCTTCCGCGCCAGCGCCGCCTTTACCTTCGAGGAGCACGCCGTTTACGATTATACCGGTGCCGACGCCCGTGCCGAGAGTTACGAACACGACGTCCTTACTGCCCTTTCCGGATCCGAAACGCGCTTCTCCGAGAGCCGCAACGTTAGCGTCGTTGCTTATGCGGGTGGGAACGTCTATGTATTTACGGAATTCTTTTACGATGGGAACTTTCTCGAAATTGATATTGTTGGAGTAGGTTATCACGCCCTTTGCGGAATCTATCGTGCCGGGGATACCCATACCCACGGCGGCGACTTCGGAAATATCCACGCCTGCGGAAGCGGCGAGATCCTTACAAAGTTCGGCTATGTCCTTAACTATCTCGGGATACTCCCTTTCCGGCTTGGTGTCTATGGCTTTTTTAGCGTAGAATTTGCCGTTTTCGTCGGTCAGTCCGCCTTTTATCGTCATTCCTCCGATATCGATGCCTATGTAATACATACTCCCTCCGTAAATTTTATCGTTTATATAAAAATCGCGTGCGGTATCGATCGCCCGCTCAGAGCGCGGTAACCACCAATACAGCGTGCGAAGAGATCAGTTTCGTCATATAACCCGCGGGTATAAGCCACGTTTCGCCTTTAAGGAAACGCTCCCCGCCTTCGAATTCGCCCTCTCCTTCCGAAACGGTGAAAGTGACGAAAGAATCTTCGTTATATATGAGGTATTCGCCGTGCAAAGTCACTTCTTTTGAAGTAAAATACGGCGTTTTGATCATTTTTCGAACGGTGGCTCCGCCGATATCTTTGGCGGGAACGTCCTGCCGCGGCGGCTCGCTCGCCGTAAGAGTCATCACTTCGAGCGCTTTGGCTACGTGGAGCTCGCGGGGATTACCCGCCTTGTCCCTTCTGTCGTAGTCGTAAACGCGGTAAGTGAGATTGGAATTTTCCTGAATTTCTATGACGGTCACGCCCGCAAGCAACGCGTGCACCGTTCCCGCGGGAACGTAATAAAATTCTCCCTTTTTAACGGGTATTTTTCTCAGAAGAGAAGTTATCGTATTTTCTTTGATACTCTTTTCCGCTTCTTCGCGGCTCACGTCGCGCGAAAATCCGTAATAGATGGAAGCGCCCTCTTTGGCGTCGGCTATGTACCATATTTCGCTTTTGCCGAGGCTTCCGCCCTCGTACTTATCTGCGTACTCGTCTGACGGGTGCACCTGCACGGAAAGGTCGGCATTGGCGTCGATAAGCTTGATGAGTATCGGGAAAACTTTATGATTTTTCGCGGCTTTACCGAATATTTCGGGGTAACGCTCGTACAACTTTATCAGGTCGAAACCTTTGAAAAGAACTTCGTCCACCTCGGAGGAGCTTCCCGGGAAAAGCGAAAACTCCCAGCACTCCGCTATCGTGTCGGTGTCGGAAGTCTTGCCCCAACGTTCTTTGAGCGCGGTGCCGCCCCAGATATAGTCCTTGACGGCGGGTTTCAATTTAAGCGGTTTAAGTTTCATGATCCCTCGTTTACATGCGACCGACGCTCTCGCGTGCGCGAGCGCGTTTATTATTATCCTTATAATAAAAGCCGAAGCGCTTTTGCGCGCTCCGCTTTCTACATCACGCGGCTTTGCGCGTCCAGACCGTATATCCGTCGGAAGAAGCGCCTTTATCGAAGAACGCTACGAGATATGCGGCTTCCTGCTTGCGCGGGTCTTCGGACTCCTCGCCGTCCTCCCCTTCGATGACGAAGGCTCTGTCGCTTACGTACACCGTTTCGGCGGCTTCGAGAAGATGCCCCGCTTCGAGGCTCATATTGCAGGCGATTATCACGTCGGGCGAATCTATCCATACCGTTTTGAGCGCGGTACAACCGCTAAAGGCGGTACCCGCTATCTCTTTAACGGGCTTTTCGATTTTGATCTCTTTAAGCGCGGTACAGTTGCGGAAAGCGCCGTCGGGTATGACGGTTACCGCCGAATTCAACGTGACCGTTTCGAGCGAAGCGCAGTTTTCGAAGGCGCACGCGCCGATAGTCGTCACTCTGACGGGTATAACTATGTTTACAAGTCCGGTGACGCCTTTGAAAGCGTTGTCCGCGATCGCCGCTACGCTGTCCGGGATAACCGTGGAAGCGGTGCCCTTCACGAGGGTAGCGGTATTATAGGTCAGAATGGCGTTGCTTTCCGAATAATATACGGTATTCGCCTTATCTACCGTTATCGAAGCAAGTCCCGTCGAAGTAAAAGCGTCCGCGCCGATATGGGTGACGCTCGCGGGAACGGTCACCGAAATAAGCTCCGTCATTCCCTCGAAAGCGGAATCGGCAATAGCTACGGTGCCCTCTTTAATGACCGCGTCCACTGCGGGAGCGGATTGCCCTTCGTCGTAAATATTGACGTATTTATAAGCGACCTTTCCGAAATAAACAATGCCGCTCGTAGCTACGGAGTCTGTATAAGCGCATTCGAAAGCGTCTTTACCTATGCGCTCCACGCTTGCGGGAACGGTAAGATCCATAAGCGAATAGCACCCTTCGAAAGCGCCTGCGCCTACGTATTTCAGTCCTGCGGGCAACTTCACGTTGTCGAGGCTCTCGCACTCGAAGAACGCGCGAGCTCCGATAGCGTTAAGCTCGGAGCCTTCCTCGAAAGTTACCGTCTCGAGATCTCTGCACAACGAAAAAGCGCGCTCACCTATATCGGTAACGGTCGCGGGGATACTTACCGCAACCAGATAGTCGCTTCTTCTGAACGCTTCGCTTTCTATCGCGGTAACGGGTTTGCCGCCGAATATCGCGGGTATGGCGTACTCCGAAGAATTCTTGTCTATCGCGCCTCTTACGGTATAAGTCTCTCCGTCGGCGTTGAGCGCGTATGTGAATACGCCGTCGCTCGTGGGCGTTACTTCGCCGCCTTCTTCCGTCTCGTCGTCCCCGCCTTCGGGAGGCGTCACCACCTCGCCGCCGGTACCGTCGTCCTTATCGTTGCCGCCGGAGTCGTCGGTGTTCGTACCGCTTTGATTTGTTCCGTTATCTATGTTTTGGGTACCCGAATTATCGTCGCAAGCAACCGCAACGCAAAGTATTGCGGCAATAAGCATTATTGAAAGGATTATTAAGGAAAGGCGCTTCATAGTACCTCCTTGAAAGAACGGCGCTTTATTTAGCCAACATCGACTTGACTTTCATAAGCCTTATCGTATTGGCGCGTTCGTTCTCGTCCAGTTTCATCGTGATATATTTGATGGTTTCCTCGTGATCGGGGATCATCACGTATTCGAGCGCGTTCACCCGTCTGCGGTTCTTCTCGATTTCGTCGGCGAGCATATTGCAGGTCTTCTCCACTTCGGCAAGCCTCACGAGTTTGACGAGCACCTCGCTCAGCTTCGCTATCGAGCTGTCAAGCTCCGACGACACCGTCGCGAAAGAATAAGGATACAGCTCCGTGTTGTCGCCTTCTTCTATCTCTATGCTCGGCACGGAAACGCTCATGATGTTCTTGACGTCCGACTTGAGTTTCACGCTCCTTGCGGGCATGGCGACGGCTTCCTCTATCGTCTCCGGCGAATTGACCGCGCTCGCCATAAGGAAAGAGCGGAGCGCGTCGGTGACTTCCCCTTCTGTCTCCTCGCGGAGCTGCTTGTTGAGGCGGATATAGTTCATGAATTGTCTTACGGTTTCGTCCGCCTTGTCTTTAAGGAGCTTATGCCCTCTTACCGCCGTTTTCAGGCGGTTCTTGAGGGTACGGAGTTCCATTCTTGTCGGATTTACGTTAAGTCGTGCCATAATTATTCGTTATTCCGTCAGTGTTCAGGCGTCTTGCGATCAGCCCTTATAATACTTATCGAGGAAGGCGTCCTTGATACGTTTGAGTTCGCTCCTCGGCAGTATCTTGAGAAGATCCCAGCCGATATCGAGAGTTTCCGCTATGTCGCGGTTGCGGTTGTAGCCCTGCGAAACGTACAGCTTCTCGAATTCCTCGGCAAACCTAGCGTATTTAAGGTCTGTCGCGGTGAGCGCCGCTTCGCCGAGTATAGCGGAAAGCTCTTTCGCTTCCTTGCCCCTCGCGTAAGCCGCGAAAAGCTGGTTCATCGTGTCCGCGTGGTCCTCTCTCGTCTTTTTCGCGCCGATACCTTTGTCCTTCAGTCGCGAAAGCGAAGGCAGCACGTCTATCGGCGGATTGATACCCTTCTTATAGAGTTCTCGCGAAAGGATTATCTGTCCCTCCGTTATATAACCGGTAAGGTCGGGTATCGGGTGCGTTTTGTCGTCCTCGGGCATCGTGAGAATGGGGATCTGCGTTATCGAGCCCGCTTTGCCTCTTATACGTCCCGCGCGTTCGTACATCGACGCGAGGTCTGTGTAGAGATAACCGGGATAACCGCGCCTTCCGGGGACTTCCTTACGCGCCGCGCTCACTTCGCGCAGGGCGTCGGCGTAGTTGGTTATGTCCGTTATTATGACGAGGACGTGCATGTCGCGCTCGAACGCGAGATATTCCGCCGCCGTAAGCGCCATTCTCGGAGTGGCTATACGCTCGATCGCGGGGTCGTTGGCAAGGTTCATGAACAGCACCGCTCTGTCGATAGCCCCCGTCTTGCGGAAATCGCTTATGAAGAAATCCGCTTCCTCGAAGGTGATACCCACAGCCGCGAATACGACTGCGAATTTACTCTCGGAATTAAGCACTTTCGCCTGACGCGCTATTTGCGCCGCAAGCTGTGCGTGCGGCAAACCCGACGCGCTGAACACGGGAAGCTTCTGTCCTCTTACGAGCGTATTCAAGCCGTCTATCGCGCTTATTCCCGTCTGTATGAATTCGTCGGGATAGTCGCGCGCTACGGGATTTATCGGCATTCCGTTGATATTGAAGCGCTTGTCCGGTATTATCGCCGCGCCGCCGTCTATCGGTCTGCCCATTCCGTCGAATACCCTGCCGAGCATGTCTTCGGAACAGTTGAGCTCGATGGATTTACCGAGGAATCTCACCTTCGACGTGGAAATTTTTATTCCCGACGAGCCTTCGAAAAGCTGAACGAGCGCTTTGTCGCCGTTCACTTCCAATACCTTGCCGCGCCTTACGTCGCCGTCTTCCTGACATATCTCGACGAGTTCGTCGTATTTAACGCCCTCTACGCCCTCGACAAGCATAAGAGGTCCTACTATTTCTCTGATGGATTTGTACTCTTTAAGCATGTGCCACCTCTACCCGATAAGCTCTGCGAATTCTTTGCGGAGTTCCTGTTCTATCCCGTCGAATTCGTCAAGATCCTTTTCTTCGATATATTTGCATCTGCCTATCTTCTCTTTGACGTCGAGAGCGAGTATGTCTTCCACGTCGACGTTCTTGTCCAGCGCGTCGCGCGCGAGACTGTCCGCCGTCAATATCAACTTTAACATGCGGAATTGCTTATCAAGTGAAGTATAGGTATCAGTTTCGTGAAATGCGTTCTGGTGGAGATAGTCCTCTCTTACCGATTTCGCGGTATCCATCGTTATCTTGTCCTTGCCGGAAAGCGCGTCCATACCGACGAGTCTCACTATTTCGTTCAGGTTGGCTTCCTCCTGAAGGATACTCATCGCCTTGGCGCGCATAACGTTCCACTCGGAGCCTACGTTGTCCTCGTACCAGTCGTGCAACCTGTCGGAATAAAGAGAATAACTCTGTATCCAGTCTATCGCGGGGAAATGCCTCTTGTACGCGAGCGCGGCGCTCAATCCCCAGAAAACTTTGACTATACGGAGCGTAGCCTGCGCTACGGGCTCGGAAAGGTCGCCTCCGGGAGGGCTGACCGCGCCTATCGCGGTGACCGAACCCACGAGGTCTTTACTGCCGAGCACCTTGACGATACCCGCCCTTTCGTAGAATTCCGCAAGTCGGCTCGCAAGATACGCGGGATAGCCTTCTTCGCCGGGCATTTCCTCGAGACGTCCGCTCATTTCGCGGAGCGCTTCCGCCCAACGGCTCGTGGAGTCTGCCATTATCGCTACGTTGTATCCCATGTCGCGGAAATATTCGGCTATGGTTATACCTGTGTAAATGCTCGCTTCGCGCGCCGCCACGGGCATATCCGACGTGTTGGCGATAAGCACCGTTCTTTTCATCAGAGGTTCGCCCGATTCTGGGTCCTTGAGTTCGGGGAATTCGTTCAGAACGTCGGTCATCTCGTTGCCGCGTTCGCCGCAACCAACGTAAACTATTATGTCGGCGTCCGCCCACTTCGCAAGCTGGTGCTGAACGACGGTCTTACCCGAACCGAAAGGTCCGGGAACAGCCGCCACGCCGCCCTTTGCGAGCGGGAAAAACGTGTCGATAACGCGCTGTCCCGTCACCATGGGTACGTTGGGTGCGAGTTTCGAGCGGTAAGGTCTTCCCTTACGCACCGCGCAACGCTGTATCATAGTTATTTTCCTGACTCCCGCGGGGGTCTCTATCTCCGCTACGACGTCCTCTACCGTGAAATCGCCGCTTTTGACCGACTTTACCACGCCGTCCGCGCCGTAAGGCACCATTATCTTATGCCTTATGAGCACGTTCTCGTTGACGAAACCTATCTCGTCGCCCGCTTTGACGGAGTCGCCTTTGGCGACGGTGGCGGTGAACGCCCACTTCTTCTCGCGATCCAGAGCGTGCGCTTCCACGCCGCGCGCTATTCTGTCGCCGCCTATTTCTCTCAAAGTTTCGAGAGGACGCTGGATACCGTCGTATATGCCTTCGATAAGTCCCGGTCCCAGTTCCACCGAAAGCGGCAAGCCGGTGCTCACCACTTCGTCGCCGGGTCCGATACCCGCCGTTTCCTCGTAGACCTGCACCGACGCTTTGTCGCCGCGCAGTTCGATTATCTCTCCTATGAGATGCTGTTTGCCGACGCGCACGACGTCGTACATCTTCGCGTCCGCCATTCCTCCCGCTACGATAAGCGGTCCGGAAACTTTAATGATAGTACCCATATTTACTCCTTTTTGAGCGGATTGACTCTTTTATTTGTCGCCGAAAAGTATATCGCTGCCGATAGCTTTCTCGACGTCTTTGGATAGCCCGCGCATACCGTAGCCGGTACTTCCCTGTGCCGACGGGATCGGAATGACTGCGGGATAAGGTCTTGTCTTGTAACGCGCCACGATATCCGATATTCTCTCCGCTATGTCCTCGGTTATGAATATGACCGAATATTCGCGGGCGAGCTTTTTCAAGCGATCCTCCGCCTCCGCGTCGGTGCGCGCGTCGAATACGTCCACGCCCAGCGCGCGAAATGCGAGCACCGAATCTTTGTCTCCTATTACCGCGATCTTGTTATTAGGCATAGAGTTCCCTCAATTTTTTTCTTATTTCCTGCTTATCGACGCCGTTTTTGATACAAACGAGCGCGATACGCAATACGCGGATCTCGTTCTGCTTGGCGAGATAATATCCCATAACGGGCGCCATGGAGAACATTTCTGCTTTATTTTTACGGAATATCCCGAGAAGATAGTCGTCGCGGGCTACCTC